>CAIYZI010000760.1 GCA_903930665.1 uncultured beta proteobacterium | reverse complement strand
TTCGCTTCTTTACGGGAACCCGTACTGGCGAGATCGATGGCCTCAAATGGCAGTACGTCGATTTTGAGCGCCGCACGATATCCATCAAAGAGACGATTGTGAATGATTACGAGGAAACTCCCAAAATGGGAGAATCTGAGCGTGACATCCAAATGTCTCAGATGGTCTTTGACGCACTCTTGGCGCAACATAAAGTGACCGGGCATGGTGTCTATGTTTTTGCAACCAGTGCTGGAACACCGATTTCTCATCGCAATATTTCTAAGCGGGTTTGGTATCCGCTGCTCCGATTATTGGGCCTGAAAAAGCGAGTGCCGTATCAAACTCGCCATACCTATGCGACCCTCATGTTGGCTTCTGGCGAGGCTCCTGAATGGATCGCTCGGCAAATGGGACACACCACTACGGAGATGCTCTTTCGGGTGTACTCCCGATTTATTCCAAACTTGACCCGTCAGGATGGAAGCGCCTTTGAGAGACTCATGGCAGCGCAGATGCAAGACCATCCGCACCCAATTATTGACCCCCAATCACTCAATGAAGTAAGCGCATACTCAGCTATAAACCCAAACAACATTGGAGTAAACCGTTTACCGAAAACTCAGAGTCGAGCAACTAAGTCAGTTGAACAAACGCCACAATTGCCCGAGCCTCAGGCAATAAACCAACCCAAACTGCCTCCTTTTGCCCCTCCGAATTTGCCAAATCAGCTACCCGACACCCGGGTAAATCCAAGTGCCGATGCTGCGCTGGTCGCCAATCCTTGGTTAGAAATTGCCAAACATTCTGGTCTTTCTAAACCCCCTAAAGCCGACCTAATCCCATCCTCAGATCACCCAAATGGAGGCCTTTTATGAGGCTCGCCAAACTCCTTACTTCAACCCATCACCAACAACTTGAGAAAACTATGACATCTAAATACAAGCTTTATGGCAATGCAACTGATGACTTTTTATTTGAATTAGTTTGCAAATACAACCCCTCAAGCTTAGGTCACCTTCTAGTCCAAGACTCAGTTTTGTATAACGAAATTAGGCAACGAAAAACCCTAAGAGCACGCTTAAGCGACGCCCGAGGATGGCGTAGAGTAGTGCAAGACTGGGAATCATTTCAAGCGTCTGACTGGATAAAGCTTTTTGAGCAATTTAAGTCTGCAAGAGAACTTCATGACGATTATGGTGCCGCTTATAGAGCCGCAGATAATCTGGGTGTTTGGTCTGAAATAAAAAAATCGATGGTCGATTCTGGAAAGTGGTCTGACCAACTCTATGGGATGGATGGACGTCGTTATGACAGCCGCTCAGAACTCATTGTCGCCAACTGGCTTCATTACTCAAAAATTGACTACATTAGCCATCCAAAGCTACAACTCAAAGAAACAAGCAAACCATTTAGGGGTGATTTTAAATTGCCTGCGGTAGCAAATATTGAGGTTTTTATGTTCCCCAAAGACGAAGTCAAGCATCGAGCCGACTTGCCGGATTGGAGCGATGACTACCTCATAACGCGCCAAAAAAAGGAGTCCCACTATCAAGAGGAGGGCTTGCCATTCATCGCCATTGAAGCTGAAATTTATCGCCAACATGGCTATAAGAGATATTTGGCGCATATACGTGAACAATTTGCTAATCTTTATCTTCCTCTATGCGATCCTGCAAATTTTCCAATTGAATATAGTCAGCATCAGCTCGGGGTTAAATGGGGCTTTGAAGATTTTATTGACTATGCACAGGCCAACAACATCAACTCTATATCGCAATTTATAAGTGACGCACAAGACTTACATAAGCTGATCAAGATTAAAGGGCTTGCTAAAGAAGTAAGGGTAAAACTTGATCAACTTAATAACAGAAGATCAATTGCCTACAACAAAGAACTCAGACCAATTGAAGACGTTAGGGCAGATTGCCTTCGGCTGGGAATTATTGAAAGATCTGAATATGAGCATGCACACAAAAAAGGTCTCTTCCCAATAGATACCCCCTATTCAATATTACAAAGCTATCGGGTATCTTGGTTTGAGTTTATCAATGGCAGAAAAATTGATGATTTTTGGGCCTGGGAAAATGCAAAGCAATTTGTACGCTCTTGGGGTTTTAAATCTAAAACAGAATTTGCCAAGCATCCAAAGAAGGGTGGCGACTGGGATTTCATCAGAAAATCTCCAGCGGCCCCAAGCGGCGGATATCCGGAGTGGACTAGTTGGCCGGACTTTCTGGGAAATGTTAGTCACGAAGAGCAACAAGCCAATAAAGATAAAGATGAATCTAATAACAAGCTCATAGTCGAGTTTGGTTCGCTCGATACAGCAGCCGCCGTAACCTATCTCAAGAAATTAGGGCTAGAAAATACGAGCAAATTAAAGGAAATGACAAGGCTTTACGCGCACTTAAGAAATCGTCCAGACTGGATTAAATTGCGCGATATGCTCGCAGTGCGTATTCCAAAAGTTAAAACTACTTTGGAAGCCATCGAAATACTCATAATGGAAAAATGTTTCTATTTTTCGGACTTTATAGCTCAGCGAGATTCAAACCCTAACCTACAGCGAATTCCCAAGCATCCCGACCGACTTGGTAAGGGGATTTTTGAGCTTGTCCGTAAAACCGTGGGGTTGCCTGCTCATGATGTCAAGATACGGAGCTCACTTAGATAGCATTGGATGAAAAAGGTAAAAACCAATCGGCAATTGGCGGCCGATTCTTTGAATTATTTTGTGGTTATTTGATCAATATATTGACCAAATAATAGGTTTTTGGTTAAAATAATGATCATATGAGCACTTCTGAACTTAGCCCCATCCTAGAGCGCCAGTTGCTACTGCAGCTAGGCGATCGCATTAAGCGCTTACGCAAGGCGCAAGGACTTGGCACGGTTGAAGTGTCTGCGCGCGCAAAGCTCACTCGTAATACCCTACGGTCTATTGAGGCTGGCGATCCGTCTCCGTCTATTGGAGCGTATTTGCGGGTAATGTCCGTCCTAGGAGTTAGTGGGGAACTGGCCCTTTTGGCAGGAGATACCATGCAAGCTGCTCCCGCTGGATCAGCAGGAGCAAGGTCTAGGCGCATCGCCCCTAACGTACAAGTACGCGTTTTGCCAGAGAATGCCGGACACCGACTTCAAGATCTACAAAGTCTTGCTCTGCATGAAGAAGCTGTTCGGCTGGTAAAGGCTGATCCCGCATTGCTATTACAAGCTCAAGATAACGTTGAGCGCTGGCTTGCTACTGGCGACTCTCGCTCTGCCAGCTTATGGCGTGAATGGCAACTTATCTTAAGCACAGGCTCTTGGCGCAAGGTACTTGGCCACACGAGGCATGCTCAGCAACTTAGACAAACCTCACCACTGGTGACCATCCTCCCAGATGAAGTGCGCCTACGCATTTTGAAAGAGGTGAGTGCGCTCAAAAAAGGGGTTGTCTTTGGTAGCTCTTTGACTACCGCCCAAGACGAGCAAGACTTCAAGGAATTACCATGACACGAGAAGAGCTAGAGCACATCATTCGCGCCAGCGCGGATGTCACCAACCAATATGAATTTGTGATCA
>CAIYZI010000759.1 GCA_903930665.1 uncultured beta proteobacterium | reverse complement strand
TCTATTTAAGCTCCAACCCTGCGTAAGTTGTTCTGCCAATTTCTTATCAATATCATCTAACTTATTTGCCATTGTTCTTTCACCTTAATTTTTCAACGCACTTAGTAAAATTTTCATAGCAATAAGTTAATAGAAAATTTGCTAATTCATCTAATACTTTGCGTTGACTGGCTAATTGAGTATTCCAGCGAATGTTGCCACTGATTCCGGTTAAAAGTTGGCAGCCATTCCAGTGGAAAGTAACCCGCCCATTCAAGTGGGGGTCGCCACAATAAACAATGCTTTTGTTACAAAAGATGAACCCTTCATTCTCAGTGAAACATCATTTTGGCAATATTGGAATTATTTTTTGAAGTGTTATCAACGACCTTGCCGACCCCCTCAATGTTCAGAGTTATTGATCATGCCAAAGTGTGGAGGTTAATTATTATTGGCGAAATATGTATATCACTTCAAAAGGAATGTAGCACCAAATCTAGAGTATCTATGATTTGATCAATATCCTGATACGAGGCAATGAGAGGCGGTGAAATAGTGATGCTATTGCCAGTATGGCGCACAAGTAGTCCTTTAGAAAAACAACGATAATGAACCTCTAACGCGATACATCCGATGTAGTCATTAACCTCCCTCAACTCAATTGCGCCCAGCATGCCGAGATTTCTTATATCAACAACTATCGGAGCTTTTTTAAGGGAATGAATTCCATCCTCAAAATATTTAGACATTTCCGAAGATCGAAAAAATAGATTTTCATCAGAGTAAATCTTTAGAGCTGCTAAGGCGGCAGCACATGCAGATGGATGTGCCGAATAGGTGTAACCATGAAAAAATTCGGGGCTATAAATTGGGGATTCAGAAACAACTGTCTCATAAATTTCATCTTTTACCGCTACTGCACCCATGGGAATGCTTGCATTGGTAATGCCTTTACCCATGACTATCATATCTGGAGATAAATTAAAGTACTGCGCTGCAAAAGCCACCCCAAGCCGACCAAAACCAGTTATTACTTCATCAAATATGACTAGAATTCCATTTTCCCTAGCGATATTTAATAAGCGCTCTAAGTAACCGAGAGGCGGAACTAGTAATCCCGTTGATCCAGCTATAGGCTCAATGATTACTGCTGCTATTGTCTTGGCGCCATACATCCCAATTAAATTTTTAAGGTCATCGGCAATTTCCGCGCCCCATTCAGGCTGACCCCGCGAGAATTGTTGTTTTTTAAGGTTATGCGTATGGCGCATATGGCATACACCATGCAATAGGCTTGATGAAAATGCCTCTTGATTATTCTGAATTCCCCCGACAGACATTCCTCCAAAGTTTACTCCGTGGTAACTGCGTGACCTGCCAACAAACCTACTCCGTTGCGGCTCCCCGTTTTTCTGGTGATAGGCTAATGCTATTTTTAGCGCCGTATCGACAGCATCTGATCCAGAATTTGTAAAAAATATTTTACTTAAGCCCTTTGGGGATAATTCTGATATTTGATGAGCCAATTCAAAGGCAAGCGGATGGCTTAATTGCAAAAATGAGGGTGCATAGTCAAGGGACTCCATTTGACTGGCAACGGCATCCCTTATCTCTAGCCGCCCATGCCCAGCGTTAACACACCAAAGCCCGGAAGTAGCATCCAACACCTCCTGCCCTTGGGATGTGTAATAAAACATCCCCTTGGCACCAGTAATTAGGCGGGGACTCTTTTTAAACATTCGGTTAGCTGTAAATGGGAGCCAAAAATTATCCAACCCCCTAATTGAGGATGTCATGGTTTAATTTTCTGCAAATGATTATTGCCATCGATTTTTTTTACAACCACAATTGCAACACCGATGGTTGCAATTGTCATGCCAACCCAAGCCAACGGGGGAATCTTTTCTCCAATCAACGACCACGCAACAACTGCCGATGTTGGGGGCACCAAGAAAAATAATGCTGAGACTTTAGATGCCTTACCTCTACGAATCATCGCCAGTAGTAAGCTAATTGAAATCAATGAATTGCAGGCAACAAGATAAAATAGCGCAATAAATAATTCATTACTCCATTCGACATTAAACCCCTCATATAGATATCCAATTGGAAGAGTAATTAGGAATCCAACGCTACACTGAACCAAGTTTGATAACACTGGATGCCAGGCAACCCCAAAGCGCTTTTCATATAAAGTGGCAGCAGTCATTGAACAAGTGGCGCAAATCGCAATGCTGTATCCAAAAGCCGACACCACCTCAACCGAGGACCTGCCAAAAATAACAAGTGCAGTCCCAATGAGCCCTAAAATTAATCCAACCCAAATTTTTATACCAATCATCTCACCAGTTAATTTTGGCGATAATAGGGCGACTAAGATTGGTTGGAGAGAAAAAATTAGCCCCATACCACCCGCAGATACGCCATGTGTAACTGCCGTATAAACGCTCCCAAAAAACATTGCTTGAATCAAAATCCCCACAATTGCCTGGTGCACCCAATCAATTCTCTTGCTAGGCAACTGTGGACTTAAGATGAAATAAAGCGGGACAAGCACTGCAATAACTAGCGCATAGCGAATGGATAAAAGTGTAAATGGTTTGGCATGCGCCAACCCCATTTTGGCAAAAGTAAATCCTGAGGACCATAAAATTACAAAAATTAAAGGGGCTATAAACGACCACAACAACTGCTCTCTAAAATTTTTTGCATTATCGAAAAACATCATATAACCTATTTATGAAATTTGAAAAATAATGCTTCTTCGTCTAATGCCAATAAAATTACATCAAGACCAAAGTGATTAAGGACGATTGAACAAGCTGGGCGTAGGGCATCCTTGGGTCTAACCCCAACCCCTAAGCCTGAATTCTTTAGCATTTGGAAATCATTGGCCCCATCGCCAACTGCAATTACACTTTCTAAACCTACACCCATTGAAGCGCAATAATTTCTAACTATTTCAATTTTTTTATCCGCCGTTATTATCGATCCAATTATATTTCCCGTTAAGGCATTTTCAGCATATTCAAGTTCGTGAGCAAAATAATCTGAAATCGGCAAATTTGCCGCTAAAAATTCAGCAACAAATGAAAAACCTCCGCTAACAATGATGGCCTTCAAACCTATATAAGTTATAGCATTAAGCAAGCTCTCGGCGCCCTTAGAGAGTCGAATATTGTTCTGCAAAAATGATGGGAAAGTAGACGTCTGCAACCCACGCAACATTAACGTTCTATCTTTAATGCTTGATTCATAATTAAACTCCCTCCCATGAATTGCTTCAAAAGTTAATGAAGAGACCTCGGCGTATCGATTAACAATCTTAGCCATTTCGTCAATGCACTCAACATCTATTAAGGTTGAATCCATGTCAATGGCCAAGAGGGAGAAATTTCTTAATCCCCAACCTTTCTTTACACGCCCATAGTCCAGCCCCCACTTTATGGAAAAATTATGTAAATCACATTCGCCCACTTTTTCAAAATCATCTTCGTTAAAAGACAAAACATGGTCTGTACTATATTTTGGGCATCCCCCCATAAAATCTTGTGCCGCATTTCTAATATCTAGGGATAATTTTTTACTGGAAAATAATTTAATTAAATTAGGCATTTAATTTATCTTAAAATTTAAAACTGGAGGCTGGTATGACTCGAGCATTATCAGCTCCAATAACCCATGGGTCTATCCAACCCATAACAGGCTATAAAAGCCGCCATGCCTACTCTATATGAATCCTCGCTCGGAGTTACTGCATGCAGCATTCGTGAGCTAAAAATGATTAAATCCCCTTGTTTTGGATGTATTACAAGAGCTGGGGGTTCAACAGACTCTGGCAATAAACCCTCAACATCACGGATCAAAATCTTTTCCTTCTCGGTCGGATCTCGTAACCATAACTGCAAGTCGCCCCCTTTTTCGGGCGCCTGCAAATAGACGTTAGCTACAACTTGTTCCTTCATACCGTTTAATTCAGGAGCATCTGATTCCTCATCAATACGATCATGATGCGGGTAAAATTTTGATACTGAGGGCTTAAATACTCTGATTGCGCCAACAAAGCACTTATGGCCATAGAGATTCTGAATATTTGCGCCGCCTGGCCAGTATTCTTGGAGCAGAAGGCGAATTTGATCAATAGGGGTAGCATATGGCGAAAATAACGACCTGATATCGTGAATATTTTCTACAGCTTCCCCGTGATACTTCCTTGCGGCCTCTTTGTTCCACTCTGAGTCAATATGTGGCATACATATTCTGCCAACGCTACTCGTATATTTTTTGTTGTAATAACCAAGTTTTGGGTGATCTATTGCTTTAAGCGATACTTGCCCTGCAATATCTTTCGGATAGAAACCTTTAACGTGAATCGCCCCAATTTTTCTTTCAGATAACAATGTGAGTGTTTCTGTATTCAACTCGTGAGCAACTGCTATAGGTGCATAATTTGCGTGGGTAATTTCTTTCTGGAATTCCTTCATTTCCACTCCTTTTGATGTAGGTAAATTTAATTAAATAAATGTATTAGACTTTCTGACGCGTAGGGCGAATTCTTATATCGTCCACATGTACATGCGCAGGCTGCTCCATAACGAAGCAAATTGCCTCTGCAATATCAGACCCAGTTAGAAAGGGTCCGCATTCCTCTTCCATTTTTGCAAACCATTGCATGTCATATCC
>CAIYZI010000758.1 GCA_903930665.1 uncultured beta proteobacterium | reverse complement strand
TGTTTGAGAAGGCTTTTATTTTGGATGGGCAGGCTCGCCTAACGCTTGCTCCTTTATCTCCTGAATGGGAGCTCGATCCTCAAGTCTTTCCTCATGCATTAGCTCGTTGGCGCTTATGGAGCGAGAGCACAAAATATAAACAGCTTCCGGAGAAAAGTCGCTTAATTATTGGCAATCTGATTCAGCATGCGGCAGAAGATTTACTGAAAAGTTGGTCAGAATCACTAGATGCTGATGTTGCACTCCTGCGTTTTTTCGATTTGCTGGAGGCGATTTCCCGTAGGGGTGCTTACTTAGCCATATTGGCAGAGTATCCAAAAGCTCTTCGCAATGTCATGGCCCTGCTGAGTCAGTCAAAATGGGGTGCGCAATATCTCGCTACACACCCCCATTTATTAGATCATTTACTGAATTCGCGTTCAGAAATGATGCTCATCAAACATCCAGAGCAGTACTGGAAAGAAGTGAAGGCTACGTTGGACATGCATTTGGATGATGTCTTGAGTGCCAGTGATGGTGCTGAACGCGCCATGGATATTTTGCGGGTGACTCATCACAATGAGACCTTCATTACTCTTTTGGCTGATCTCGGAATCGGGGTTCCAAACGCACTTCCTCTGGAGAGGGTAAGCGACCATCTTTCTGCCCTTGCAGATTTGATATTACAAACAACCTTTGAACGCGTTTGGCCTAATGTCGCGAGAAAATTTGATCTATCTGCGGAGCTATTGCCTCCATTTGCTGTAATTTCCTATGGGAAGTTAGGTGGTAAAGAATTGGGTTATGCCTCTGATCTCGATCTTGTGTTTATTTATGAGGCAAAAGAGTCAGATTATGTAGCTCAAGAGGTTTATGGTCTTCTGGCTAAGCGCATGATTAACTGGCTCACCGCCTACACATCCGCTGGAAATTTATTTGAGATTGATACACGCTTGCGCCCCAATGGATCTGCAGGTTTCTTGGTAACTAATGCTGAGGCATTTAAAAAATATCAATTGCGTGAAGGGGGTAATACTGCTTGGGTATGGGAGCACCAGGCTCTTACAAGGGCGCGTTTTTCTGCGGGAAGTATTAAAGTGGGTCAATTTTTTGATGGGGTACGCTCTGAAGTATTGAGTCAGCCACGCAATATTGATCAATTAAGAGCGGAGATCCTTGGGATGCGCCGTAAAGTGCATGCGGGCCACCCCAATCCCTCCAAGCTCTTTGACTTAAAGCATGATGCAGGGGGGATGGTGGATATTGAATTTATCGTTCAGTTTTTAGTCTTGGCTTATGCCCATCAATTTTCAGAACTACTAGGAAATGTGGGGAATATTGCATTGCTAAAAATTGCGGCTGATTTAGGGTTGATCAATCAACCCTTGGCTGATGAAGTCGCTAACGCCTATCGATTGCTGAGGGCCAAACAACACCGCCTACGCTTAGATGGTGTTGAAAAAACCCGCGTTTCCTTGGAATATGAGCCCGCTCTGATTGGGGCAAGATTAGCTGTCTCTAATTTATGGCAAGAGATTTTTGCCGCATCATCAAATCTTGAGGGCTAATTCTGCTCGAGAAGTTCTCGAGCATGGCGACGGGTTGTATCAGTAATCGTTGCGCCACCAAGCATCCGTGCCACTTCTTCTACCCGTTCGACCCTTCCTAATGTGGTGACTTGAGAAACCGTTTTTTCTTCAGATTGAGTTTTGCTTACTTTAAGGTGTTGATTGCCTTGTGCGGCAACTTGAGGAAGATGAGTAACGCACAGAATCTGATGAGTCTCTCCAAGTTGGCGTAATAAATTGCCAACAATCTCCGCTACGGCTCCACCAATCCCCGCATCAACTTCATCAAAAATTAAGGTGGGCGTAAAAGAGGCTTTGCTGGTGATAACGCTGATAGCCAAGCTAATTCTTGCAAGCTCTCCGCCTGAAGCTACTTTTGCTAGTGAGCGTGGTGTACTTCCAGCGTGCCCCGCAACTAAAAACTCAATTTGCTCTAAACCATTTGCGCCCCCTTCGGGCAGGGAGACTAGTGAGATTTCTAGCTGACCCCCGGCCATAGAAAGGTTTTGCATGGCTTGCGTAACCAATTTACCAAGTTCGATCGCGGCTTTGGATCGCTTTAGCGAAAGCTGTTTTGCTAATTTAAGATAGGTCAATTCTTCCGCATTGACTTTTGCGCGAAGGGCTTCAATGTTTTGAGATGCGGTTAATGCCTCTAAACGATCAGCAGTTTCCAGAAAAAGGGCTGGAAGTGCATCTGCCTCAGTGCGAAATTTTCTCGCAGCTGAATGCAGTGCTTGCATCCTCTCTTCGACATGAACTAAACGCTCAGGGTCTAAGTCTAATTTTTGTAAATAACGATTAAGGCCATGGACGGCCTCATCAATTTGAATTTGGGCGGATTCTAAAGCTTGGCTGATGTCGCCTAACAGTGGGTCATGCCCGGCTAAAGCGCTGATGCTGGCACTTGCTTTAGAGAGTATTGATTCAACAGAATTATCTGAATCACTTAAAGCATCCATTGCTTCCTGACATCCGCTAATAATTTTCGCGCCATTTGCAAGACGATCATGTTCACTTTGAATACTGGAACATTCACCTTCTTGTGGCGATAGCTCTGTCAATTCCTCCAGTTGCCACTCCAACCTTTCCCGTTCACGCTCAATATCTTGGCCAGCATTTTCTGCCTGCTCTAGAAGGCGGCGAGATTGATTGAGTTCTTTAAAGGCATTAGCTACCTCAGATGCAAGGGGTAATAAATTGGCATGACGATCTAATAGTTCGCGCTGCGCGCCACCCTTTAACAACAGTTGGTGCGCATGTTGTCCGTGAATATCTACCAGTTGATCGCCAGCTTCTCGCAATTGTGCGAGTGTCGCAACACTGCCATTGATAAAGGCACGACTGCGACCATTGTTTTCAATGGTTCGCTTCAATAAAAGACTCTGTCCCCCATCTTCAAGTGGGAAACCCTGCTCATCAAGCCAGCCTGCGAATCTGCTAATTTGTGAGTTATCTATACGAAAGAGTGCGCTAATTTCCGCTCGATTACTGCCTTCACGAATTTGGCTGCTATCTGCTCGCTCACCCAAGACCAAACTTAAGGCATCCAAAAGGATGGATTTGCCTGCACCCGTTTCACCGGTTAAGACCGTGAAGCCTGGGACAAAATCAAGCTCAAGTTGATCAACAATGACGAAATCACGAAGGGTGAGAGTTTGAAGCATGGTATTAGCGTACTCGGCAATCCGACATCAAAATGTCGAGGGATACTCATTCCAATGGAGCTTTTCACGCAAAGTCTTGTAGTCACTGTGACTGCGTGGGTGAAGTAGGGTGATGGATTTTTCAGATGGTCGCACTTCAATCACATCGCCTGTGTGCAGATCGGTTTGTGATTGCATATCAAAATTCACAATCACTTCGCGTCCATCGACTACTTCGATACTAATAATGCAATCTACTGGTAACACGATGGGGCGATTGGATAGAGAATGGGGGGCAATAGGTGCCAATAGGACCCCTTGAACCCGTGGATGCAATATGGGGCCACCAGCAGACAATGCATAGGCGGTAGAGCCAGTAGGGGTAGAGACAATCAGACCATCAGAGCGCTGGTTGTACATAAAGGAGCCATTTACTCGGACGGCCAATTCCACCATCCCAGAAATACCCGAACGATTAACGACAACATCATTCAGGGCTAGGGCGCGGTTAATTTCCACCCCCTTTCGTAGAACAACTGCATCTAAAAGGGTTCTTGTATCGGGTTCGTATTCACCAGAAATGATCGGAGGAAGAACCGCTTGCACATCCTGAAAGGGAATGTCGGTCATATAACCTAAGCGTCCCATATTGATCCCCACTAAAGGCACCTTTTTTCCGGCCAATTGGCGACCAATGCCCAACATAGTCCCATCACCCCCAAGAACCACTGCCAAATCAATGGATCCAGCAAATTCTTCAACGCTTTTAGTTGGATAGTTTTCGAGCCCTAAATGAGTGGCGGTAGCGGTTTCGATAAAAACCTCGCAGCCCATGTCAGAAACCAGCTTGGCTAGCGCATTCAGGTGCCCTTCTATGCCATCAGCTTGGTATTTGCCGACAAGTGCGACCCGGCTAAAGGCCTTTTTGGAGGAATTTTGGGATGGTCTTAACATATAACGATTAAACCATAGGCATAAAATCCCTTCCATCATGGATGATCGTTCCCGCGCTTTACTGAAAACCCTCATCGAGCGTTATATCGAAGAGGGTCAGCCTATTGGCTCACGTACCCTTTCGCAGCACTCGGGTTTAGATCTTTCTGCCGCTACTATTCGCAATGTAATGGCGGATTTGGAGGATATGGGCTTGGTTACTAGCCCCCATACTTCAGCCGGTCGCATTCCTACTCCTAGGGGTTACCGTTTATTTGTAGATACCATGGTCACGGTTCGGCCGATGGAGGAGATGGCTGCCAGAGAGGTTGAAAAAGG
>CAIYZI010000757.1 GCA_903930665.1 uncultured beta proteobacterium | reverse complement strand
CTGGCCTATTAATCAACTAATCCATATATCTGACTTGCACACCATAAATGATAGGTTTGGGCCCTATCTTGCAGTATTGGCTTATGGGGTTGGACCATGGTTAATTTATATGGCGCATTGGTTGCCTAGGGGGCCAAAGCCTGAAATGGTTCAAAATGGCTTTCACCCAAATAAATCTACGAAATACATTTCAGTATCAACATTTAAATGAAATATTATGTTTATAAACACCTCAAAAGAGATACTGGCGAAATTTTTTATGTCGGCAAAGGGGAGGGCAATAGATATAAATCTAGAATAGGTAGAAATCCATACTGGAGGAATATTGTTGAAAAACACGGACTCATAGCTGAAATCATTCAGTACTTTGAATCAGAAGACCTGGCCTTTGAAGCCGAAACGGCTTTAATAGCTAGCATTGGACGCAAAGATCTTGGCAAAGGCCCCTTAGTAAACATGTCTGATGGCGGTGAAGGTGCCAGCGGTGCAATTAGGACTGAAGAACAAAGAAAAACATATTCTGAAAAAACATGGATGCGCACAGAGGCAGGAAAAGCTTCAGTCTCAGGAGATAAAAATCCAGCTAAAAAACCTGAAACAAGAAGGAAGCTATCTGAAAATAATGCCCACAGAAATCCAGCAATAAGAGAGAAAGGTGCGGCTACTTTTAGAGCCTTCGGGGATAACCACCCTTCGAAAAGTCAGTCACATCGTGAAATGATGCGCAAATACAATCCAGCATCAAGGCCTGAGGTTAGAAAAAAGATTTCAGAATCAAAAATGGGTGTTCCGAGCCCAAGGAAAGGTATCAAAACAGGTCCATTAAGTGAGGAACACAAGTCCTTGATTGCAGTTGCCACAAAGGCTGCAAAGGATGCGAAAAAAGCCAGGGGAGAAAAACTAATTAGCGATGAAGGTGCAAAACAGATCAGGATTGCCAGTAGAAAAAGGTTTCTTCAACAATCGAAAGGTTCATACATAACCCCTAAAGGTATCTTTTTAGACATGGAGTTTATTAAAGCTTAGCAAGCTCCTGTTGTCCAGCCTTAATCTTCTGCCTAGCTCGCTCAGCCTTAACAGCTTCTTGGTCATCCTTGACGCGATCCTTCATTGATTTAAGTCTAGCCTGCTCTGGGCTTAAAGGCTTTTGTGGGGCAATTTCGTCGAATCTCATAGTTGACCAATCTGCAGGGGTTGATGTGGCACGTTTTTGGCGCCAAAGATGGCTTGAAATAGCTTATATGCCTGAGCGGGGTTTTGAGCATACAGAATGGTCTCTACCCACATACCTGCTGCATTGACTGTTGCTTTATATCGCTTCATATAGATATTTAGCTTTTCTTGGTCATTGGCAAGTGTCGCGTTTCGAGACACTTATGAGGGAGTTAACAATACCAAAGCTGTCTTTGAAACCCTGCTAAATTGCCAATCGCCGAAAGGCTGTTTTTAACCCCAATGTCATCGGGAGCACCAGTAAAGCTGTACCAGCTATGACAGCTATAGTATTAAGCACACCCAACCTATCTCCAATAAAACCAAAGATAAACGGGGAAATAGCTCCAGCACCAATGGTCAATGTATAAAAAACGCCAAACGCACGAGAGCGTATATGTAATGGAACAATCTCGGGAACTGTTCCATAAAGCCCAGAGGATGTACCGTTCAACGCAACTCCAACTAAGGGTAGCAAGAACATAATGGTATTAACTTGAAGCGGCAAAGTAAGGGCAATCAAAATTGCTGTGCCCATCTCCGTAATTAAGGTAGTTTTGATTACTCCAAAGCGAGCGGCTATAAAACCACAAACAAACTTGCCTGCGGCACCACCTGCAAAGGTTAAGCTCAACGCAAAACCCACTTGAGAAACGGTTGCACCTTTAGATATCAACAAAAAAGGTAATAGCGTTAAAAATCCCATGCGAGTGGCACTATCAATCACAGCAATTGATGATAAAGATATAAATCCTAGATTAAGAAAATGTCCTTCTTTATTCCTTTCAATCGCCTGCTCAGTACCAACTTGATCCTTGCTTATAGCAATATGTTCATTGCTCGATTTTGGCATCAAGATTGTTAAGAAGATGACAGCAACTAAGCCTAGCAAGCCCATCAGACTTGTTACCGCATGCCAATCCCAGAATGCCAATAATGCAGCACATAGGGATGGCAACAAAACTTTTCCAATATCCCCAGAAAAGTTATATGTACTCAATGCTCCTCTTAATTCTGGCCCCTCAAACGCGTGGGATGTTAGCGAAGAGGAAATCGGGTGCTGAACACTAGCTCCAATACCGCTCAATATCAGGCAAAACGCCAGACCTAAAAAACCATCCGTTAATCCGGAAAGAAGAAATCCAATGGCGGCTATAAAAGTTCCGAAAATAAGAATCTTCTTTTCGCCCAGCCTTTCAGACAAGATGCTTGATGGAACTTGCAATGAAGCCATTGCCCCTGAATATAAAGTCTTTAATAATCCAACCTCGGCAAGAGATAAGCCAAACGCCATTTGCCAAATAGGAAAAATCACGTATAGCAGGTCCGTATAGCCATCATGAAGAATGTGAGCACCACAACACGCACTTAATATTCTTTTTTTGATTCTTCTCATAATGAAACTATAGCGTTTTTTGATTATTACTCGTGCGAATAGTGAGAATTATTCACTCACCGACAACTATTGGCGGTTACAAACTACCCACACCTACGCTCATCTGCCGATCGACTCACCGCTTAAAACCCTTCCTCAAACCAGCACTAGCCGCCTCAATCTGAGCATCCAAATCCCCTGCTTCTACAGCAACCTTAACTACTTCTAGTGCTTTAATTAAATCTTCTGCGCTATCTACTTGAATACTGGGCTTG
>CAIYZI010000756.1 GCA_903930665.1 uncultured beta proteobacterium | reverse complement strand
TCCCTACAATACTTACATGCACAAAGGTTTACCTCCAACACCTATAGCAATGCCTAGCCGTGAATCCCTGCTCGCCACAGTTCATCCGGCCAATAGTGATGCGCTGTATTTCGTTGCGCGTGGAGATGGCAGTAGTCATTTCTCATCGACCTTAAATGAGCATGAACAAGCTGTAGACCTCTACCAACGCAAGCCCTCTACCAAAACCCATTCAAGTAAATCATCGAATTAACATGACAGCTCAATACCCAGGATATTTCATCAGCTTTGAAGGCATTGATGGGGCCGGAAAAAGTACCCATATCGAGGCTTTTGGTCATTTGATGCATGAGCGCTTTCCTGACCGTGAAATTGTCATGACACGCGAACCAGGTGGAACCTCTTTGGGTGAGCAATTGCGTAATTTATTACTCAATGCCCCTATGCATTTAGAGACCGAAGCTTTGTTGATGTTTGCGGCGCGACGTGAACATCTTGCGCAAGTTATAGAACCAGCGCTTGAAGCGGGAAAAATTGTGATTACTGATCGTTTTACTGATGCGAGTTTTGCCTATCAAGGAGGAGGGCGGGGCTTAAGCATTGAAAAGTTAAATGAATTAGAGCGCTGGGTACAAGCGGCCCCCCAAGGTGGGCTTATACAGCCAAATTTAACAATCCTCTTTGATTTACCAGGGGCAGTTGCAGAAGCGCGTAGATCTCAAGTGAGAGCGCCAGATAAATTTGAACAAATGGACCTAGACTTTTTTGAAAAGGTTCGCCAAGAATATCTCCGTAGGGCTAAGGCAGATCCAGAGCGTTTTCATTTAGTCGATGCAACCCATACTAAAGAAGCGATTTGGGATGAACTAAAAGATATCGAGATTTCCCTCTAGATGACATCAAATAAGATTGCACCTTGGTTGCAACCGCTTTGGGATGGTTTAAATTTCAACGCCTTCCCAAGCGCCATTCTGCTGCATGGCCAGTCAGGTATTGGAAAGTTTGAGTTTTCAATTGAGCTGGCTAAAGCACTCTTATGCGAAAGCAAGGATGCCACCCTTAAGCCATGCAACCAATGCGAAGCCTGCCACTGGTTTGACACTGGCAACCATCCTGACTTTATTGCTTTAGTGCCGCAAACCCATCGAAAACTGCTTCCGCATGGTGATCTGGATGTCGAATCTGACTCTCCCAAGAAATCCAAAGCTGCCCGCGATGATGGTGATGGCGATGTCGCAGAAAAAAAAGAAAAGAAAAATATCTCCATTGAAGAAACCCGTCAAGCTATTGAAGGGCTTTCAATAGGCTCACATCGTGGGGGTAATCGCGTCATTCTCATTTATCCACTGGAAATGCTGCGTTCAGATTCGGCGAATACATTACTTAAATCCTTGGAAGAACCGCCAAGCAACACGATCTTTATATTGCTGGCGGATCGCCTTGATCGTGTCTTACCAACAATCAGATCACGTTGCCGCTTACTTTCCGCCCCTAGGCCCGATCGTCATGTTGGTCTTGCCTGGTTACGCGAACAGCTTGCACGCATAGCTGGCTTAAAAATCTCTGATGGGGATATGGAATCGATTTATGACGAACAGGGTGGGGCGCCCATTGCGGTCTTTAACTCTCTAGAAGCTCGTCACAATCAGGATGAAAAGGATGAATTAACCATTTCAATCCAAGCGTCACGCTACTTACTTCAAGCAATGTCTCAAGGTTCTCGGATGAACTGGTTAGATGCCGCAGAAAAGATCCAAAAAGCTAAATTCTCAATATTATTGGCAACCATGCAAAAGTGGCTTGCCGATCTACAAAGTGTCAAAGAATTAGGAGCTCCTCGGTATTTCCCCAAGCATGAAGCCACGCTAAAAGCTTTATCTCAGCAGGCCAGAACCTTAAAACTATTGAAGTTTTGGAAATCCGTGATTCAGATGCGCCGCCAT
>CAIYZI010000755.1 GCA_903930665.1 uncultured beta proteobacterium | reverse complement strand
CCCATGGTGTTCTGCCGACAGATAATGTTGGCTGAGCCCATTTTTTTCGAAGTGGCAAACCGCACACCCCTCCTCGGACACACTGATCTCTACATCGCCACGATCACAGGTAACTGGGTACAAACGCTGACCAATGATTTTTTCGGCAATGGGCCTTGCAAGCGCCTCAACCTCATGGCCTTTGTCGAGAATAAAGCGTTGCACATACTCACTAAATTCTTTAGTTACCCCCAAAGATTTCATGTACATAAGCTCACCACGGCTCATCTTGCTAGACAAGCCCAAGACACTAGCGGCCTCGCTTGCGCCATATCGGGTTAAACGAAATTCTTGCCACTCTTTCGAGCCTTGGACGAGTTCTAAAATTCGCATGATTTTTTCCTTGAAATCTTTAGGGGTTTTCTAAAAAATGTTTTTTGTTACGCAGTAATGATGGTTTCCCAAGAGGCGATCTCTAGCTTCTGATCGTCACTAAGAATTTCAGCCGTCTGAATCATGGCAATTAAGTCATTGGCTTTTTTCTTGCCAGACTCCACTACCGCCTTCCAGCCGTCCTTTTGAGCATCAAAACTCTCTACAGTGCAAAATGGAAGTATGGTACGTAGTGAATCTGTAATCTCACCAGTCTCAGCGTTTACAAAGCGGGCTTTGCCGGTCTTAGCCTTTGTTACTGACACATTGCCGTCACCATCAACATCAACAATGTCTTGCAACTCTTCGGCAGTAGATAGGCCCATGCCAATTTCAGGCGCATAGGCACGTTGCCAAAAAGCTGCGGCACGATAGCGGAACATTTGTCCAGGCATTGTTTTCCACTTAGAGCCTGTCTTTTTATCCCAACCTTCAGCGCTAACCATGCCCCAAGTAATCCACTCCCCCATTAAGACTTTGCCTGTGGCCTTCTCGGTCGTGTAAGCACGAACCTTGTAGTTTTTATCCTCGGGGTCATCACCAACGCACTCGTAATTTAATGAGCTGTAACGCCCACATGAATTAATCGTAGCGATCAAAAACTTACTAGACCAACCGGGATTGCCATGCACGACATAAAGGTTTTGCATAACCATGAGTGGGTTTGCACCAATACGCTGGCTCATATCCATGGCGATCATGCAGTTTGGTAAATTTCCCCGAAATTGGGTTGGCACTAGGTCGGACTGAGCAAACGCATTAGAAACACGTTGCATTAATTCAAAAGAGGCAATGTCAAAAAATCCTGCCACTACTGGTTTGGGTGAAGTTGCTGCGATTACTGCATTTTCATTTGCGCCCATGATGGATGCTCCTTTTAGATGAATAAAGTTGAACTGCGTTGTTGACTACGAATAATTCCTAAAACACTTGTTGCGGTAAATCCGATTTGCTGAATCAGAAGACCCCATGCAGAAATAGACAGAGCGAAAGCAAGCATGGCGAAATTAGCTAAAAGAAAGAAGATCCAGCCATATTTAGAAAAGCGGGAATTGGTAGCCAGTAAAAAGGCTCCGATCAGCCCAAGGATGGAGCCTGACCACTCGAAAACTGCTTGATTTGCTTCCAATTTCACACTCCTAATCTGTTAACTAAATGTCTGCCTAACCTTGCGCTTTACAATCTATTGCGATTTATTAAACATTGAATACATTATAACATTAAAAGAAAAATAATATCTATATATTTTTACTTTTATTTGCTTTTTATTGGACATAAATTGCTTGTTGACCCCCTACTTCACAATGCTCTAGTTGATAGCCGACCACTACAAACTCTTCCTTGCTGCCAGTTTTCATACGATCTAAATCGCCTTGCCCATTGCAGTAGTAGTAGATCAGGTCATCACTTACCCCAAATGAATCTTCATTGCGATCATCACAATAAGCCCCAAAAGAGAAGTACCCATGCTCAACCTCATTCGGGCTATCTTTATAGTAAAACTGCACGCAAGCACCAATAATGGTTGTAGGTTCGGCAGGTGGAATATATGCTCTTTTCTCTTGAAAAATCTCAACGTATCGTTTCATTGCTTTTCTCCAAATGATCTTAGTAGGCCCTAAGGGCTTGCGCCCCTAGAGTTCATGTACATTACTTCTTAGATGCCTTCATAAAATCAGGTGTCCAGCCAGACCCTTCGTAAACTTGCTCGGCTAGTAGTGCTAAATCACCCTTTTTCAATTTATCTGCACCTTGCGCCTTCTCAGGAGCCTTTTCAGAAATAAGCTCGATCAGGTAGGCTTTACCTAGCTTGGAAAAGTAGTTGCTGGCAGTTGGCTTCCAGTACTCGTTAATATCTAACTCAACATAAGAGCCAATCGCCTGATATTCGGCTACTGAATTAGCGTTATCAGTAACGGTATCTAAAGTAGAAGCTGATAACAAACCTAACAAGGCATAAAGTTTTTCATCGGCAAGTGAATCAATCGCTTTAATAGTGTCCTTTGCCTTAAATACCGATTTCCACTCTTTAGCAAGTGCTTCTAGTTTTGCACCTCCAGTACTTTTCAAAATCGTTTCGTCAAGTCCAGCTAAATGGCCGTGCGAAAAGGTCGGGCTAACTTTTACAGAGGTGAGT
>CAIYZI010000754.1 GCA_903930665.1 uncultured beta proteobacterium | reverse complement strand
TTCAGGATCAATAACAATCAGCAAAGACTCTTCTGCAAAACCCTCAATCATTCCGGAGCAGGCGGGTGTTAATAATTCTAGTAACCACTTTCTATCATCCTCAGTGGAGGCAAAAAGCACTACACAGCCAAAACGGAAAATAACTGCAGCGCCTGATGACGGCAAACGCACTGTCAGAGGCGCTAATGAAATTAACGGTAATGACTTAAGCTGTTTGGTTTCAATATGATTAGCAATATTGAGCACCAAAGCATTCAACTGATGCGTTGTATCTATGCCCTTCATTAAAGGACTTTGGTGAGTTGGTAAATTGAGGCCTAAGGGCTTATTCATGATGGAACTCTATTAAGATTTAATTAATATCATCTCATGAACTAGCGCTTAAATAGGCTACTATTAGATGGATGAAGAGGTGGACATGAAAAAACCCATGATTTGCTTTAAGCAAAATGAAGACGGCGTTGCGGCAGTCGAATTTGCGCTTATTCTGCCAGTACTCTTAGTGCTGGTTTTTGGCATCATTAACTATGGCATTCTGCTATATGACCAGGCAGTTATCACCAATGCTGCCCGCGAGGGAGCTCGCTGGGGGGCTATTAATACATCGGCGGCCATTAGCTGCTCAGGTACGGCTGCCGGTACGGGCAATCCCTGTCAGATTGCCAACAATTACACACATGCCAATCTAATTACCTTTGGTAGTAGTGCAAACTCTTCTGCATCCGCAACAGGCGCTGGGACCTCAGGCACTACTGTCACCGTAACCGTTACTTATCAATTTTCCGAAATTGGTTGGATTGTTGGTAGCGCAGTGAATAACCTTACATCTACAGCAGTGATGTACCACGAATAAATCCCAATTTTATTTCTTGAATTACTGCACCAAAATAGAACTGTCGGCACTTTATTGAAAATTTTGCGAACACTAAAAAATAGATTCACAAAAGCCTTAGTGAACGCCAAAATTAATAGTGCTCAAGGCCTTGCTCACTGAAATAATGGCAGGGCCAAGTAAAACCACCATTAAGGCCGGGAAAATACAAGCAATTAAGGGAATAGTCATCTTCACCGGTATGGCTGCAGCAGCCTCTTGCGCCATGATGGACCGTTTTTCTCGCAGTGAATCGGCATGCACGCGTAAGGCGTCGGCAATACTAGTGCCAAAGTGCTCCGTCTGAATCAACATGGAAACTAACGAGTGCACATCCTCCACTCCAGTACGATCAGCTAAGTTTTTTAATGCAAGCTTGCGCGTAGCACCTGTACGCAACTCTAAATTTAATAAATGGAACTCTTCCGCCAGAGCTTTGCTCTCTATACGCAGCTCTTTACCAACCCTCTCGATCGCAGCGTCTAATCCTAATCCTGCGGTAACGCACACTCGCATCAAATCCAAGGCATTGGGTAGACTTTCAAAGATTTCTTTTTTGCGCGCCTTGATTTTTTCCGCAATCCAAAGATCTGGCAGGTAATAACCCAAACAAGACATAAATACGGCAATAGCTAGAATGCTGATGAAGGTAATACCAGATCCAAAAATGAGTGTGATGATGACATAGAGTATTGGTAGAACAAATGTGAGCAGGGTTTTTAGTCCAAAATAAATTAATGCATCAAGCTCACGGTAATAACCGGCACTCATAAAACGTAAGCGTATTTTGGAGTCATCCCAGCTCTCGTCTGGCATTGAATAGTGGATGAGTTTAGCCAATATGTACTTGGCTTTATCTTCAAGGCGAGATTTTCTTGGATTCGCCTCATCAAGTGCATGAATACGGATATCCCCTAAGCGCTTAGATATGATGCGATTAGAAAGGGCTTCCAAGACAAAGTAATAGCTAATACTAGCAATCAATAAAAATAGAAAAATAAAAGTGAGTATATGTATTATTTTCATAGCATCATTACACCCGTATTTTTGCCATGCGCTGCATCCACACTATCCCAAAAAACATTAATACCAATGCATATCCAATCATTGCTCGACCGGTAGGATCCACCCAGAGTGTTAGCAAAAAATCGGGTCGAATGAGCGCCATTGCGCCTGCGACAAAAAAGGGTAACGAGCTTAATATCCATGCGGATGTACGTGCTTCAGAGGTCATCGCATGCAAGATCATCTTTGCTTTAATACGCTCACGAATGAGGGTAGCTACTCCATTAATCAGGCTGGCTAAATTACCGCCAATTTCTTGATTAATAAAAACAGCAACGGCAAAATAACGCATTTCTGCGCAATCAATTCGCCGGGATAAATCAGCCATTGATTCTTGAACTGTTCTACCAAAACCGATCTCTTGAAAAGCCCTTTGAAATTCAGAAGCAATGGGATCTTGTGATTCAGCTGCCGCCATTTGCATGGAACCAATAAAAGTATGGCCTGCCTGCATGGCCCTTGAGATGAAATTAAGTATTTCTGGTAACTGAGTTTCTAACTTTTGCTGCCGCTTGGCCAACAAAATCCGCAAATACGCTGTAGGAAAAATTGCCATGATGAGTGCAATCAAGACACTGAGGAGTAGCGAGCCACCCAAGTTGGCAATTAACAGGGTAACTAACAAAAAGATAATTCCGGTAAGTGCGAGATATTGATCAACTCGAACATGCCATCTCAACTTATAGAATGCACTGTTTAACCAAACACAAAAGGCTTGATTTTTTAACCAATCATTTAGCTTGGTATTTGAGCTAAAAATTTCACTTGGATTAGAAGACAGCGCTCTAATTGATTCAGCATTATTCAGCGCAGTAAGCCGTTTATATACCTTGCGCCGCAAACGACTATAGCGCATGCGTACAAAGGAATATAGGGCGCAAGAAGCCCCAATAAAGAAGATTAAAAATGCCGAAAATGTGAAGATGAACCTCCAGTTCATCTACCGCTCCTTTAGCCTGTTTGGATCAAAGAGGTAGTCAGCCAATGGGGCACCACGGGCCTGCAATCGCTCAGCAAATTTAGGTCGGATACCTGTCGCTTTAAAATGTCCTAACACGGTGCCATCTGGAGCAACCCCGGTTTGCTCAAAGCAAAATATTTCCTGCATGGTGATGATGTCACCCTCCATACCAGTAATTTCCTGAATACTGAGAACCTTACGGCGACCATCACTGAGACGGGCGACCTGAATGATCACCGATATACCCGAGACAATCTGTTGACGCAAAGCTTTTGGCTCTACGCGGACTCCTGCAAGCCCAACCATGTTTTCCAGACGCGTAAGGGCATCGCGTGCAGAATTAGCATGAATGGTTGTTAATGACCCTTCATGGCCGGTATTCATCGCTTGGAGCATATCAATCACCTCTATACCCCGTACCTCACCGACGATAATGCGATCAGGGCGCATACGTAGGGTATTTTTTACCAAGGCACGCTGACTTATCTCGCCTTTACCTTCAATATTGGGCGGACGAGACTCCAACCTCACCACATGAGGTTGCTGAAGGCGCAACTCGGCAGCATCCTCAATCGTAATGATCCGTTCATTATCTGGAATATATCCAGACATGACATTTAGTAGCGTTGTTTTCCCACTTCCAGTGCCACCAGAAATCAACATATTGGTTTTTACTTTGACTAAGGCTCCGATGATCAGAGCCATATCACTCGTCATGGAACCATATTCAATTAAATTAGATACCGTTAAAGGCACCTCAGAAAAGCGTCGAATTGACAGGGCTGGACCATCCAAGGCCAAGGGGGGAATAATTGCATTAACACGGGAACCATCTGGAAGTCGGGCATCAACCATCGGGCTAGACTCATCAATGCGGCGCCCTACTCGCTCTACAATTTTTTCAATAACCTTTAGTAGGTGCGCATCATTATCAAATTGCACCTTAGTGAGCTCAAGCCGACCTTTACGTTCTACATAAATTGTTTTGTAGTTATTGACCAAAATATCTGAAATGGTTGGATCAGAAATCAATGGCTCAATTGGGCCAAGACCAATGATCTCATTTTGAATCTCGTAAACTAAATGTGCTAAGTTGTCTTCGCTGATGACAATATGGCCATCAGCAACTATTTTTTGAATACAACTTTGCAGGTAAAGCTTAAGTTCTGAATCGGACATTCGATCAACTGCAGCCAAATCGATTGTTTTTAGCAAACGTGAATGAAGCGTAGCCCTCATATTGGCAGCTCCTTCCGCCTTATCCTCCCGATAAGATTGCCCAGAAGCTAGTGATGCTTTGACTTCTCCATCACCCTGAATTCTTTCACGTAGCGACATATCCTTCCACCCAGCCTTTATTTAAACCACTTTTGCATCCAAGAGGTATGCCCTTTAATATCTATCTCAAGCTCTGTAATTTGACCGGCCATCGCCTTAAATGCATTACTCAATGGAATGTGAGGACGCATTTTTTCTATTGGGATACCGGTATTCACCGATTCAGTTGCATTAATAAAATCATTTGGAAACACCCAATCAATTGCTTTTTGAATTGCATCCTCCATCTTCTCAACAGAAATCACAACGCCTTTATCCATACGATTTAAGATGGTTTCAATCTTCTTGGATTCATAGCCAAGCAGATTGAAAAGGTTGAGTACTTTTGTGACAGCCCTTAAGTAAGAGATTACCGGCTGGAAAACAATATAGATTTTGTCTGAACGATCCAGGACCTTCATGGTGATCGCATCAATTTCACGCGGAAGATCTACGATCACATAGTCATAATCTTGAATTACAACCGTAAGTAAATTATCAATATGCTGAGGTTTAATGCCCACAGCCTTGTCAGGACTGTCAGGGGCTTGTAACAAGAAATAATTATCCGTCACCGGAGTTGTGGCAGATGCAACCACCGTTGAGTCTAAGCCTGTTTGACTAATCACATCCGTTAAAGTTCCCGATCCAGCCGTTTCAACTAAATAAAAAGCAGCATCACCAAATTGCATATGCAAATCAATAAATAAGACCTTTTGTTTACAATCGACTGCCAAGGAATAGCCTAAATTGCCAGCAATAAAGGTTGCCCCCGCCCCACCCTTAGCAGAAATAAAAGAGAGAATCTTGCCACGTGGTCGATACGTAGAGGCGATATAGCGGCGTAAACGCAATCGCTCAATCGCCTCAAGTAATTCAGAAGAGATGACGGGGTAAGAAATAACCTCCATTACCCCGGCTCGCATCAGTTCGAGCAACCCAGCCTCATGGGTATGATTGGTGGCATAAATAATGGCTGGATTGGAATGCTCTTTGGTACAAGAGGAGATGGCCTTCAAATCAGCCTTAGATACTGTCTCAGAATCAATAATGAGGACATTGGTGGAAAACAGATCTATGCGATCAATTTCGAGCTCGTCATTTCGGCGCTCTAAAAATACAAACTGATCTTCATTCAAATTTTTCTCAAGGATATCTTTGATCTTTGCTAAAGCCTCAGGAGAACTAGCGATGGCACCAATTTTCATTTTGGCGCCCCCGCGGAAGTTCCAAATGAGGCACCCGTTGGGTAGACACCTGAGCTGGTAGGCACTCTTACATCAAATGATTTTTGATAGTTATCAACGCTACTTTTAGCAGCTGAGCCATCCAGACCAGTGGTCACCTTTTGATTACCAACAGGTGCATTTGGATTAACAAGTTGGGCTTGAACAGCCTCATTTACGGTGGATCCAAATTCAGGGCCAGCCCGCCACTGGGACTCAGATTGGCATCCACCCAGAACGATGATAGCCCCTAAGAGACTAAGCCATAGTTGCATAGATCCTATACGAATAGTGAGTTTCATTATTTAGCAGCTCCTTCAACATTGGTAGAAGGCTTGGTTCCTTCAACCTGACCATTAACAAAGAACTCTGTTTGCGTAGGCTGCACAAAACGGTCGGTCGGTAAGGTGATTTTATTTGGTACAGGCTGAACAATATGAGGAGTTACAACAATGAGTAGTTCGCTACGGTTGGCATTAAAAGAGGAGCTTCGAAAAAGAGCGCCAATGACTGGGACGTTTGCTAAGCCAGGAAATGCGCTAATGACTTCAGCAATATTATTTTGTATAAGGCCGCCAATTGCAAAACTTTGACCATCATAAAGTTGAACGGTAGTAGATGCCTGACGTGTGGTGATGGCTGGTAAAACTGTAGTTGAACCACCCGCAGTAACCGAAATGCCCTGAGTAAGCACCTCTGAAACTTGCGGACTTAACTTTAAGTTAATACGCCCCTCAGATAAAACAGTTGGAGTGAATTTAACACCCACACCATAATTTTGCGGCTGCAATGTGATGACTGCGCCACCCCCCGTTCCACTAGATTGAGGAACCGGTAAAAATACAATGCCGCCCGACAAAAACTCGCCCTCCTGACCGCTAATTGCCATGATATTGGGCTCAGCCAATAACTTAATGGCGCCACTATTAATTTGGGCCTGCAACCAGGCATTAGTGGAGCCGATAGTCGCCGCAGCATTAGCAGCAAAACCTAAAGGAGTAGAAGCCACTCCATTGAGCATATTGAAAGAAAAACTAGAACCCTGAAGTTGCAGCCCAAGCTGATCTGCTACTGATTTATCTATCTCGGCAATCTTAACCTCTATCAAGACCTGAGGAAGATTATCGGTAGTCATCATATTTAAAACTTTTTTACCGGTATATTCCTGCGCAATCTGGATGGCTTGCTGCACCTTCATGGCATCAGAAACTTGTCCAGTTAATGCCAGCGACTCGCCAGCAGAGGTAGCACGGATATTTTTTTCACTTGGAATTAATTTAGCCAGCAGACTTTGCAATGCTGCTGCATCAACACCGACGGCTACATCTAGAGTGGATAGTCCACCATCGGCATGCCATAAGAACACATTAGTTGACCCTACTTTTTTTCCAAGCAGGTAGATTTGATTTGGGCTCACTACCATGACATCTGCAATAGCAGAATCACCGACAGAGATTCTGGTGATTGGGTTGGGGTATTTATATAACCTAGATTTACCGAGTGAAATCTCAATACTCGAAACTGTCCCAACATTTTTGGAAACCAGCGCATCAGCCGCCAATAAAAAATTAGGCGCTAGCAACAGCCAGATAGAGGAAATAAGGCCTAGGCAAAAGCCGATTTGATTCAATTTTTTCATCTTAATGACCTAATCCAGATTCGATGCGCACTGTCGTACCCCTAATGACTTCAACACCATTCTCAGTAGATGACTTGGTCTCTGTTTGCATCGCTTCGTTAGCAGATCCAGATGCATCTGTTTGATTGCGTAAAACCAAAGAAAGCACGCCTGACATTCTGGCGGCATCTAACATTTCCGCTTGTTTTGGGCTCACCTCAAGCGTCACAGAGGTCGCTAAGTGTCCCTTGGTATCGTCTGCTGCCATTCGATCTTGCGCTACCGCTAGCACAAGGGCATGTTGCAGGACAATTCTGGAATTGAATCGACCCGACTCATCTTTACTGCTAAACAGAATATCAACATAGCTACCAGGACTAATAAAGCCAGCTACATCGGAGACTTCATTGACATTCATGGTCATAGCTCGCTTACCCGGTGCAATAGCAAAAGCCAATCCAGAGGAGGACGTGGGTGAGAAAAGCATGCTCTCTAAAATGATTTGACCATTATCAATATCAACCTTTCCAACCCTACCAATCAAATCCTCAATGTGTTGACTAGCACCTGGAGGGAAGCTCTCGCCTTTAGGCAAGGCAATTAATTTAAGCTGCGATGCTGAAATAGGAGTGCCCATCGCGATTTTTTCTGCACTGACGACCGCTAGGGTGGGTTTGGCAGCATTTTCATCTTTAATCACAAAAGAGGCTATAAATAAAGCCAACAGACCGAGTGCTGAAGCAATAATTAAGGAAATCAAAATACGGCGATTTTGCATTTTTATAAAAAGTTAGGATTTAGAAAGGCCCATAAAGCACCAAGTGAGATTGCGAAAGCATAAGGGATGCGCGCACCACCGATACCAAGCCTCATTACATTGCCGACTGTTTTATGCAACAGTCCCTTGGAGATCAAATAGAGTGCCGCACAGATTCCCCCAATCACTGAGGCATAGAGTATTGAGCTAAGTGTCAAGATGGGGCCCATAAATAAACCAACCACGCCAATCAACTTGACATCTCCTGCGCCAATCAACCCTTTAGCGTATGGCAAAATAAAAACTGCAAACCAGACTATGGCACCCAGAAGAGAGGCGCCGAAAGAAATTGGGCCCACAGAAAACCAGGCAATGCCAAGGCAGTAAGCAGCGCCAAATAGAATCATGTAATTTGAAATGCGCTGACTCAGCAAGTCAGCTACAGAAACAACTAACAACCAAGCAAAAAACGGGGTTGCCGCAGATATGAACACAAGCCTTCCTAACTATTTGCATTAGTGCAAACTACTTGAATCATTAACTAACAACTCCCCCATCCAAGCACAAATTTCGATTCAGCTAGAGCCATCTAGACTGAGGAAGAAAATTAGGTAATTGCAGTTGTGATGCTTGTAAATACTGCTGCGAGTTTAGTGCCAAGACCGGTAACGGCAGCAATGATTGCAAGAGCAACTAAAGCGGCAATCAAGGCGTACTCAATAGCAGTAACACCCTCTTCGCGCTTTGCAAAAGCCAATACTTGCGATTTGAAATGAGCAACTTTGTTTTTCATGAAGCACCTCTATTTAAGTTGGGTCAACAAAAAGATATTTGTAAATATTGATTTAAAAATACCTTGATTTCATCCTACATCTTTTTTTCTGCAAAGTGTTGATATATGTCAAATAAAAGACTAAAAATGCCAATGAATACCTAGGGATTCCACCAATATTTGAAAGTATCCATCGTAAGGAAAGAGGTTGTGGCGATAGTCAACACAACATTCCTGCATCTGAAAAAGTAAGCCATATGCGATTAATAAATACAAGATCCAAGACTTATTTAAGTATCGCAATACGCGCCCTATCGATATAAGCGCTTGATTGTTTTCTGGCGAATGGGCAAGCTGAGATTGAGTCAGGATGAACATCAATAGCACCGTTTGATTCGATAGATAAGCTAACCATCTACCCCAATCGCTGGCAATGAAAAACATAGCTGAAGAACTTAGTAAGCCAATCAGCGCTAAACGGGTGAATTGAACATAAGCCGTCGAGGTCTTGGCAGTCTCAAGGCGCGACAAGACATACATTAAAGCCAAGCCATTTGCTGGGATAAATAAAATCCAAACAAAAATACCCCCAGTACTAAAAATGCCGTAGATGGTAGCTAAATGTTGTCCTAAGGACCATGCCACCGAATCAATCGGCCCAAGAGGGGTGTATGGCGCTGTGGGTGACAGAAAAAGGCGATCTTGAAATGGCAAGGCATCCCAGATCGCCTGGCTTTGCAAGGCATCTCCATGGAACATAGAGCACAACACAAAAAGCCCCACGACTTCTAGAGCGAGAAAAATTAAGGCCTTCTTTAAATAACCAAGATCTGGATTTTCCTTTTGAACAATCCATAGCAATAAGAAAGCAGCAGGAAAGCCCATAAAGAGATAAGCCTCGTGCATCAAGACCATTAGGGGTGAAATCGTTAACAGGAGGAAGGTCAATAAACCAATCCACATCGATCGCCGCCTTAAGGAGCTGGCTTGAATTTTTAAGTATATGAGGCATAGGATTGAAAAAAAGACCAAGAAAATGCCTTCTTTACGTATATAAAAAATGCCGCCGCTGCCCATGTGGAAGATACCGCCCTGCAATAATATTGCTACGGCCAGTACGCTCCAATCTTGGATTCTTGCCTTTAGATAGATGACTAGAAACAGGGCCACATAGGCTGCAAATGCCCAAAAAACAATGGCATAGATTGAGGTAGTGATTGGAAAAACCGAACTTATTTTTAGAATGATTTCGCCCACTAAGCCCCGCCTAACAAACCCACCTTGATAGTTAATCAACCATTCAGACATTTGACGTGGATTAAAACGAGCTTGTGAAACATTTCCCATCATCCATAAATAGGCAATGAGTAAAGGCGCCTCCAATATAAAGGCAAGAAATGTAAATTTCAGGAGCGCATATTTACGGCTTGACATAGTTGATTTCATTAAAACTAAAGCGATGACCTAAGTTCTGACACTGATAGCGGCCTTCATTTCGAATCAAGTACTCATTCATGCGTTTCCTCTCATGAATGACCAGCAAGCCAGACGCTGGGTTCAGAACACCATCCGCATAAATCAAGCCCAATGTTGGATGTGGATCTAAGTTGCAATTCGGATAAGCAAAATGCATCAGTCCATCAAATTCTCCTACCTTATCAGTGCCATTGCATACCCGGTAACTACTGCTTAAGGTGGGTTGATAGAACTGGTAAATGGATTTACCCCAAATATCCAAGACAAGTTGATGGTGATCGATATAAGATTCTTTGACAATGCCATTGTCAGCAACAAGCTCCTGTATGGCAAACCCATCACAAAGCCAATAACTAGGCAAATCAGCGGAGTCGCAGGCGCTTAACACTAAAAGAGCTCCTGCCAAAGTAAATCCTAGGCAATACCTCTTCATCTGCCAGATTGAAAGATAGGACATATTGAGGCTATTAACGGGGTATCAGATCAAGTTGGCTCATTAAAGCCATACTATCAAAGCCAATTGACTCGTGGCGTCAATTTTCAATAAAACCACGCAAGATAATCACCAGAAATAGAAAAAGGCCCCTTAATAGGAGCCTTTTAATATTCAATGGGGCGAACGACGGGGCTCGAACCCGCGACAACCAGAATCACAATCTGGGACTCTACCAACTGAGCTACGTCCGCCACTGAAGATCCAAGATTATAGCTTTTGTCGCAAAAACCTGTCAAAAAGACCTATTTAGGCCGACTCAAACTCAAAAGCAGCCCAATCACCTAGGCATAAGCTGGCATCAAGGAAAAAATCGGCAATAGCCGCTTTGCTCTGCACTTTAGCTAGGGCATGGTGGTCTGAGAGGCGTTGACGCCAGTAGCGGGATCCCGCCCTGCCATGGGCCAAGCCCAGAATATGTCTTGAAAATGCACCAATATAGAAAGGCTTGCCTTTGGCGATACATTCATCAAACCACGCTTGGACCTGTTTAATTAAAGCAATTTGAATGCGGTGCCACTCGGTTTCGCTAAAAAGATAACCAGCAGCTTCCCCGTTGCTATGAATTAGGTCATCCCAACCTAGAAGCATGGCGGGGAAATGATATGCCGCCCTACCCACCATGAAGCCGTCGAAATCATCCCAATGGCCTGCAATTTGTTCATTACTCTCTAAGCCCCCATTTAGCAGTACCTGCAAATTCGGGAATTCCTTTTTAGCATCCAGACGCAAGCTTGCAGCAACTTCGTAGCGCAATGGCGGCTTGCTACGATTCTCTTTTGGTGACAAACCTTTAAGCACTGCATTACGAGCATGAATAGTGACTTGGCTTGCGCCAGCATCAGCTACCGCGAGGATAAAGTTCAAAGCAAACTGGTAATCCTCCTCTGAATTAGCAGCATCCATGCTGTCTAGACCTAAACGATGCTTTACAGTAATTGGAATATCTACAGCAGACTTCATGGCTCGCACGCAATCCGCAACAAGCTGTGGTTCAGACATCAGGCAAGCCCCGAAGGCGCCACGTTGAACGCGCTCAGATGGACAACCGCAATTCAGATCAATTTCGTCGTAGCCCCACTGCTGCGCTAATTGAGCGGCTCTTGCTAAATCAGATGGCTCACCACCCCCTAATTGCAAAACAACTGGATGCTGATCTTGCGAATAATCCAAATGACGCGGTACATCACCATGAATCAGCGCACCAGTAGTAACCATTTCGGTATATAAGATTGCCTCTTTTGTGAGAGTGCGATGAAATGACCGGCAGTGACGGTCAGTCCACTCCATCATCGGAGCAACCGCTAATCTTTTCTTTTTTTGCTTATCCACGAATTCTTTTTGTCAATCAGTTATGTCTGACCATTTTAGTTTGTTTTGGTTTAGAGCAAATCAAACTGGGGCTGCAAAGGCCAGTGGAAAATGAATGAATCAAAAATAATTTAACTCTAGAAATGCAAAAGTCATAAAAGGGTTTTAAATCATTCTAAAAATATTCTAAGTGATTCACTCTCAATTTAGTCTATCTATGACTAAATTCTGCATCCTCTTTCGACCCAAAGCATCGCTCAATGATGAATAGAAAAGTGCCTGAATGCATTACTCCTTAGGGTTGATGTGGTGTACATCCACAAAGAAGCACCTCAATAAGGAGCGTCCAGCCTGATTTAAGCCCGCCAAGCGGGCCAAATAAGAACATTCCCGAATATTTTTATGTAATGCATCGAATTTAATAAACATATTCGACTAAAAGAAGTATATTAATTAAGTAGATATTGACTTTTGCGGTCAGACTAAATGAAAAATCCAATGAACAAAGTTAGCCATTCCGATCAAGGCTCAGTAATTCCTTTTTTCGTAATAATGCTAATTGCCTTACTTGCCTTTTCTGGGTTGGCTCTTGACGGTGGATATGTTTTCGTTCAACGCGCGAGACTACAGCAGGTAGCAGATTCAACGGCATTGGCATGCGTTATTAATCCATCCACCCTCCCATGTCCAACCAGCGGTGGCAATATCTATCCCCTAACAAATCCATACAACTTCACAATAGCCATTCAAAACCCTGGCGATACCAGCCTTTGCCCTAACCCAAGCACTCAAAATAAATGTGCATCAGCCAAAGCAACCACTACTTGGAATACCTTTCTTTTGGGGGTAGTTGGCATCAACACAGTTACCCTTAGCGCCACAGCAATTGCCGGAATGACAGGACAAAACCCATGCATGATTGCATTGGGAACCTCTGGAGTTGGTATCAGTGTTACCGGAAGCGGCGCCCTTACTACTGTAAATTGCGGGATTGGAGTTAACCAAACGGGCACTTCCATTAGCAACGTAGGCAGTGGCTCCATAACCGCAAATTCGATTAAGGTGATGGGGAGCGTTAGTAATGTTGGCAGCGGAACAATTAGTCCTACTACCTTAGTAACCATTCCCGCAACTGACCCGTTTGCAAGCGAGCCCATACCTGCATTTACACCTCCCCCTCCGGGCACGTGCACACAATCTACATTACTTAGCTACTCGGGGGGAACCGCCCATACGGTACCTGCAGGCAACTATTGCGGAGGAGTTTCCAATGCCGGCTCAGGAGGTATTACCCTCAATCCGGGCTATTACAACGGGATCTCTACCAGTGGGTCTGCTAGCGTCACTTTTAATGCGGGAAATTATGTAATTTATGGTTCCGGCTTAAGTGTAGTTGGAAGTGGGCCAGTATCTATGGGCGCCGGAAATTATGTTATCTATGGTGGTGGCGCTTCATTTACAGGAAGCGGCAATGTCAGCGGTAGCAATATTGTCATCTATAACTCAGGTAGCTCCACCTACCCTGCTGGCTCCATTGATGCCACTGGTAGTGGGGGATTCAACCTATCCGCACCAACTACTGGCGCAGATGCTGGCATGCTAGTTTTCCAACCAGCAAGCAACACTAACGCAATTAATATTGTGGGTAGTAGCTCATCTACTTTAAACGGAAATATTTATGCACCTAGCGCTGCGGTGAATCTGACGGGTAGTGCGGGCGCAACCCTGCCCATAGGAAATATTATTTCAAACAATATAGTCTTAACAGGTAGCGGCACCATAAGCGTTACTAATGCATACAACCCAAACACAAGCTCGAGTAAACCATCGCTACTCCAGTAAATAAAATGACAAAAAATAATCTCATGAAAACCATCTTCCAAAGCCATTCATCTTATGAAAAAAGGATTAAGCAATGAAGGACTTACTTATCCGTTTTTTTAAAGAGGATGCCGGTGTAACGGCCATAGAATACGGGTTAATAGCATCATTAATCGCACTAGTCATTATCGTCTCAGTAAAATCTCTGGGCACTAAACTAGCAAGTATTTTTAATGCTATAACTGCCGCGTTATAGACAAATCTCAAGGTACTCCTAAAAATGCTTGGTCTACTGATGAAGCACTAGACAATATGCGAGGTATCTCAGGATCACACTTCGAGCCAAGATTATTTGAAATTTTCGAATCGATTCTTCCAGAAATTTCCAGGATAAAAGAGAAGTGGAATTCTTTAGAAACAAGTAGTCATCAATTTTTATAGCGCTTAAATGATGGTTTTTAAATGGCCTTTATTGTCCAACTCTAGGTAGCGCTTTACCAAACACTGCAAGCCGATCCCTACCACTTTGCTTGGCGACATACATTGCCTTGTCGGCCATATCAATCAGATCATCGGTTGTATTTGCTTGGTTAACAACCAAAGAAGCTATACCGATGCTGACGGTAATCTTGGGATGCTGATTATTGGGGAAGTCGAGCTGTAGTATCCCCTTAGATTCGTACATTTAAGAAGTTGAGTTTTCTGTTGTTTATGGCAGTATTTACAACAGGAGAATCAATATGAAGAAGTCACGATTTACAGAGACCCAAATCGTTGGGATTTTGAAAGAGGCTGAGGGC
>CAIYZI010000753.1 GCA_903930665.1 uncultured beta proteobacterium | reverse complement strand
TGGCGAATGATCGGTCACTATCAACTATCTTAAAAGCGCTAGTGCCTTTATTCAATAAATATCCACAGGCAAGACAATGTATTCGTGTACATGCTTATGGCGCACCCCTGGATACACTGAGTATTGAAGCGATTAAGCAGTTTGCTTTTGAAGATATCTTATTGGCCCATGGGCGTCTTGAAAAAGATCTGCAAACGGGCAAGTCTGGTCGTGAGCGAGTGGTAGAAAAAATGCAAGATGCAGATGTATTAATTTTGCTGCATGGTAACGATGAATGGTGTGCAGAGTACATTCCATCTAAATTTTATGATTACCTTTGGACTGGTCGCCCTATCTGGGGAATTACTCATCGCAACCCCCAGTTAGATCAGATGCTTCTCGATAGAGGGTCCTATTTAAGTCCTGAGGGCGATGCCCAAGCAGTAGCAAGTACCCTGGAAAAAATTTGGTTAGACTGGCAGAATAAGTGCTTAATCGAGCCGTTATGGAAGCCAATTGGCGTGGATCAGGCTGTCAGTACCATTTTGTCCCATCTGCAGGATGATCGGTAGAAATTTACGTGAATAATTTAGTCCTATATTGCAAGTCATATCGAAAAGATTTTTTACGCTTACGACGCTTATTACTATCTATTGAAAAATATAACGTTGATAAGATTCCCTTTTATATATCTACTCCAGAAGCGCAATATGATGAATTGGCAAAAATATTAGAGGGTGTGGGTAGCTATCAATGGATTTCTGATGAATCAATTATTTCCGCCAACTCTCGCGTTCATGCTGGGATTGAGAAGACCAGAACTGGCGGGCAGGCTCAGCAAACTATTAAATCTGAGTTTTGGCGACTAGGTCTTTGTGAAAATTATGTGTGCTTGGATTCAGATTGTCAATTTATTAAATCATTTAGTGAGTCTGATTTTATTGCTACAGATGGGAATCCCTATACGGTGATTTATCAGAATAAAGAGTATTTTCAGCTTGCAATTAATCGAGGGCGGGGAAGGGTGTTAAGCGAGCTTAGCTTAGAGGGTAACAGGGTTAAAGCTCTGTTTGGTCGCCTGGGGCCCAATTACTATTGCCCTTGCCCGCCTTTTATATGGTCTAGTAAGGTTTGGGCATCTCTTGATAGAGAGTATCTTGTACCTAGAGCGCTAACTCTTTGGGATATTAACACTCCTGATCATCCAGAAGCTTTATTGTATCTAGAGGCGCTCCTCAATTTTCATGCAATTCCACTGTATCCGATTGAGCAATTATTCCGCATTTATTACTATGATTGGCATTATTTCCTTTTACGTAGGAATGGTGAACGTATTAATAAATTATCTGCCAATTATTTGGGTGTGATCTATCAGTCTAGTTGGAACAAGAGTCTAGATTTGGGGCCTTCTGGAAAATCATTTCCCTCTAGAGTGCTAAAGTGGATAAAACGTTTTTTTCATTATCTGGAAAGCTTTATCTGAGATGATGCTTCCCCCTATATTGCTAACATCAAGTGTTGTGGCGATGGATTCAACGGTTCTGTTGAAAGACCAGGAATTAAGAATTTTTCATACTATTGAATCGATTCAAAAGTGGGAAAAAATCGCCCCAAATGCTCAATTTGTAATTTGCGACGGTTCTGGTTTTGATTTTAGTGATTTACTTAAATCGCACTTCCCTTATTTAGATATTGAGTGTTTGTTTTTTATGAATGATTCCCAAAAGGTTCATGATTACGGCAAAGGTTATGGTGAGGGAGAGATTATTCGCTACGCATTGGAGCATTCTGTTTATTTACATCAATCGGCTTGGTTTGCAAAATGTACCGCTAAGTTATGGGTTGATAATTTCTTGGAATGCGTTTCTGAGTGGAATGGCCAATTTTTATGTAAAGCTTTTTTCTCCCATGTATTTTCTTTAAAGAAAACCCAGCTTGAATATATAGATACTCGCTTTTATTTGATTAATAAAAGGATTTATGAAAAGCTCTTTTCTAGTGTGCATTTCGAGCTAAGTGGTCAGGTGGGGGCAAGTATTGAAGAAAATTTTCTTGAGGTAGTCCTAAAGAAACACCTTAAGGGAGTGCTTTTTAAAACACCCCCGATTATTTCGGGGGTGGGCGGCGGTTCGGGAAAATACTATAACACCTCGATGCTACGACGTTTAAAAGAAACGCTTCGCTCAAGAATAGTATCCATGAACCAAAATTTTAAGGATCTATTTTATGGTTAATGGTTAGCTCTTGTTTCTGGCTGAAAGTATGAGTCCCAACAGGAGTGCAAATATAAAGGATTGCATCTCTAGCATTTGATCGCGCATAGTTGAGTCTAGTAAGCCCCTAAATATCCACATTATTGAACTTCCAAAAAGTGCCACACCATAGGCGGACCCAGCAAGGTTTTCTTGGAGCGCTTTGTAACCTAGTTGTGCATACTTAAGAAGTACCAGTAGCAGTAAGATTGCGCCTGGGATCCCGATGCCTAGAGCTGTATCAATCCAACCATTATGTGCGTGTGCAATGAAAATTTTAGGCGGGTTACCGCAGAAAGCTGTGATAGCTTGTTGGTAAGCCTGCTTTGATTGATCAATGCCCATTGGGTTTTTTAGTGCCATTATTGACCCTGACCTAGCAGCCATCATTCTGGCACCATCGCCATCGACAACGCTATCCAATCCCTTTTGTATTTCTGGCGTAATGATGATCCCTTTTTCTTTGAGTGCTGATTTGAGTGCTTCTATGCCAATGCAGTATGTTTCACTTGGATTTCCTTGTAGACCTATCGACAGGCGAGAAATAATTCCACCCCAACGATCTGGACTACTAATCATGCCTACCTTATAAACCCCCAGCATCAAAAATAAGGTGGCTAGTATGTAAGCCGCCTTCTTGCTAATGCTTATTTTTGATTTACTGCGGTTCAGTAAGTGGTACATAAAGACAAATAAAATACCAGCAATCGTAAAGCCAGTGCCCCCTCTGCTTGTAGCTAGCAGAGGTGACAGTATGCAAAATCCCAATAGTGCAATCGCTAGATAGCGCTCAGATTTTTTTTGAGCTTGATATAGGCAAAAGGTAAGTAAAAGAATGCCAGCCTCAAGGGCCGGATAACCAAAATCACCATGAATCTCATTAATGCCCCAGTAGCCCCATGGAATCGCCCCAATAGAAAGCCCTTTATATAAAAAAAGAATGAGATGAATGTATAGTGGAATTGAAAAAGCAATAGCTAAATAAAGAAGAATTTTGGGATTATTCTTTTTACCAAGAGTAAGACCGACCCCTGCGCCAATAATAGAAAATAGGATGAAGTGCATCCATTCCCCACGAAAGTTACTAAAGGCAGTGTTGAAGTTTTTTGAAAAGAAAATGAGATGAATAAGAAGGTAGATAAAAAAAACTAGCAAAATTTTGACGTTTTGGAAAAAAAGCTTCCAGTTTGGTTTATAGAAAATTGTCGTTAGAAGGAGGATGCCCTCACAGATATACCTTCCGGCAATCGTATGCGGAATATTCCATAGCGGGATTAGTGCAAAAAGGGATAAGAAAAAGAGGCCTTTATGTATATTTTTGATGCTGGAATTCATTTTTTTGTTCATCCTGCCAATTAAAGATTTTGTTTCCGAGAGTCTACCTGCAACCTAGTGATTGTGTATCTTTTAAGTAGCCTAAAATATCAAATCATATGATTTGTCGGGTCTAATAAGAGATTATTTATGATTTTAGTCACTGGTGGTGCAGGCTTTATTGGTGGTAATTTTGTTTTGGACTGGTTAAAAGAGCCAAATAGTGAAGGCATTATTAATTTAGATAAATTAACCTATGCTGGTAATT
>CAIYZI010000752.1 GCA_903930665.1 uncultured beta proteobacterium | reverse complement strand
GGGAAAATTTCGCCATACTAAATTGACTTGACTGGGCATTGAATCAACTACTTTGATTGGAATATCACCAAATTGTTTACAGAATGGACATTCAAAGTCGGAGTATTCAATAATTGTAACAACGGCATCTGGCTTGCCGTATATAAAGTCATTCTTCACATCTACAGCACGGGCATTTTTTGCAAGTTCAGCTTTTTGAGTATCTTCTTTTTCTTGTTTAGCTTTGGCGGCATTAATCTGTTTTTGTCTATAACGCTCAATGCCTCGGTCAATTGCGCGATCTAGTGCACCAGATTTCTCGAGACTTTGGACAATTTGATCTATGGATGGGCTTGAGACGGGCGTTTGAGCGTAAGCAAGATTTAGGAGCAGACTCGCACTGAGGGCGCTTGAAAAAAGAAGTGCTGACTTGAAATTAGTCTTAGACATGATCGCAATGGTTGTGTATGAAGAAATAAGTATATAACCGTAATTCAAAGCACGGGAGCTGTTCATTTGGCAAATAACCTAAGGGGTACCCATCTCCCAAGTCTTTGCGGATAATCGGTGTAAATCGCCGTATATTTGGCTCATAACCCCTTAAAAACACTAATTAAGATATATATCTGTAGAATACCCTCACTAGAATCATTCTATAAGCAAATCCTGAATATATGTCCATTAGTAGACTCAAATTCTGTTTAAGGCCAGTGAATACTGCCATTCTCTCGGTCTGCATGGTTACTCTTGCCGGTTGTGCTGGTATGGATGGTCAGGGCGGTCAAACAAGCCACGCATCCTCAAATAAGTATGAGCAAAAAATAGCGGCCCCTAAGCAAAATGTGACGCATGAGCTGGTAAAGCAGGGTATTCAATATTTGCGTGAGGGTAATTATGAAGATGCGCAGCAGGTCTTTAGCGCATCAGTCAAAGTTAGTCCTAATAGTTCTACCTTGCACTTATTAAATGGTATTAGCTACCATTTACAGTATCTGAACAACACGCCTGATAGCAAAGGTCTTGCAGAGACGGCATATGAGCTTTCTGCATCGCTAGATAAATCTGATACCTTGCCCCTCATCCAATTGGGACGTTTGCACATTGATTCTGGGGAGTACTCCGCAGCAAGCAAAAATTTCATTAGTGCTTATGCGATTAGCCCATCAAGTCAAGATGCTTTGTTTGGCCTCTTGCAATCTTCTTTGTGGCAAAAAGATTTTAAGACTGCTCTTTGGGCTGGAGAGGGTTTAAAAAAACTCAATACAACTGATGTGGATAAGATAAGGCTAATGGTTTTGATGTATGTGGCCGTTGGAAAAACAACTGAAGCAAGTCAAAGCTTTGAAACGTACTCAAGGATTAATGCCGGCAATCCCAAAGAGATTGCACAATTAAAGCAGCAGGTCGTTTATATAGCCAATCAGTTCAACAACATCAAATCTATGGAGTTAGATCCATCACAGAACCCAGCAAGCCTAGCATCAGCCAAACAAGGGCAAGGCAAGATGATTAAGGTTGCCACAGGTCAAGGCAGGGCAGTGACTGGACCTGCCGGCATTAATGGAATGAATAGTGGCAACAACAATAACGATAACAACGGCAGCAATAATTTAGGTGGCAATAACTCTTCCTCAACCAGGGGATCTAGCACGAGAGGGACTGGTATCGCGGGCTATGAAAGCAATCAAAATAGTGACGACTCTAGTTCTGGCGGGGGTTCATCAGGCGGCTCATCAGGGGGTTCATCAGGTACCGGTACGGTGCCTTACCAGCCTCAAGCAGCTAGTGCACCAATGACATCGGGCGGTGGCGGTGGTGGTGGCAGCTATACCGCAGTTTCTATGAATCAGCAGCAGCAGCGCTGGTTCGATTGTGATACGAAGCCTGGTCTTGGTAAAGCTCCTGGCGGAAGTTACGGCGTACCCGTGGGTGGCACAAGCGGTGATCAAACATTGTATTTAGAGCCGTTGCCAAGCCCCTGTAGTAAGCAAAATCCTCCCAAGATGGCCTCTATTGATGCGGTATTGATTAGAACCATAGACAGTGAAAATAGTCAGTATGGTATTAATCTTCTGACTGGACTGCAGGTTTTTGCTGGTTCACAAAGTTTTTCTACCACCGGTTCTTCTGGTGGAAAGAGTGTAAGTGGAGTGGTGCAAAATAGTGTGATTGGCATTGGCAATGCAACTAGCGCGACCATCAACAGTGTTAGCGGTCTTATTAGTTACACAATGAATATAGCCAACTCTACAACGAACAATTCTCAAGTAATTGCTAGGCCCACGCTAACTGCGCTGGATAGAATTCCTTCTACCTTTTACTCGGGCTCCGTAATTACTGCTGGATTAAATGGCGCTGGTATTTCTGGTGCTCAGATTACCAATATTCCTACTGGCGTAAGTTTGTCTGTTACCCCCACTTTTATTGATGAAGAGTCAATGATGTTGGCAGTAAAGGTCTCTCGCTCTTATGTTTCATCTGCGGCGGCAGTTGGAGGCTTTAATGCGGGCGTAGCAACAGATCAGCACGCAGTTACGGCTAATGTGAAAATTAAGTATGGGGAAACGTTGATATTGGATGGCTTAGCTTCTCGTTCGATATCTGGCGGTCAAGATGGAGTGCCAGTCTTAAAAGATATCCCGATTATTCAATATTTGTTTAATCAAAAAACACAATCGCTTTATTCTGAAAATGTGGTGGTTTTGGTTACCCCAAGAAAAGTTCAAACTGAAGAAGAGGCTCGAAAGAGTGAATCTAAGAACGGTAGGGAGGAATTATTGTCTCCGAAAGAAAGAAGTATTTATAAGTCGATGAGGCAATACCAAGAGCTTGTTTCCTCCTCCGATACAAATCTTGATAACACTCTCTTAGCACTTGATCGAGACAGCTCTTACTTCCGAGCATTTAAAACGTCAGCTCTCGGAGATAACCATTTGGATGGCTGGGTAACAGAGCCTGCAATTAATAAATTTTTTGATGATGCTGCAAATTTGATTTACTTTACTAGGTAGTTTTACCGACTAATTATTTGTTAAATAGAAATATACTCATAACGAATTAGATAATCTAAAAGAGAAGGATTGACTCAAAAATGCTTAATAAACTGTTATGTGCATTATTTCTTGCTGGTTTAAGTTTGGCTTCAATGGCTCAAAATGACCCTAATATCAGGGGACGGGTCGAGCAACGTATGGATAACGGATCTAATGGCGATGTTAGACAGTCCATGGATGGCGATCGTCGCAAAAATGATGACGCTACAAAAACTAGTGG
>CAIYZI010000751.1 GCA_903930665.1 uncultured beta proteobacterium | reverse complement strand
GGATCAGGGAGATATTGCTGCCATCAATAATCTTGCGGCCATCTACTTCAACGGTCTAGGTATTCCGGTAAATTATCCAGAAGCATTTAATTGGTTAAAACTATCTGCAGAGAAGGGGTCATCAGAAGCCCAAGCAAATTTAGGTAATGCTTATTTCCATGGCACCTATGGAATGCCTCAAAATTATGCACAAGCTTTAAAATGGCTAAACTTAGCAGCTGCACAAAATAATCAAACAGCGCAGCTACTGCTTGGGGTAATGTATCAGGATGGGCTTGGAGTTTCAAAAAACTTAAATGAAGCCAAAAGACAATATGCCGCCGCAGCCTCACAAGGAAACGTAGATGCAAAGCGAGAGTTAGAGCAATTAACCAACACCAACAAAAAACCCATAATAAATTCTTCAACCCCCTCCTCTGTCAGCAATAATTCAACATCTACTGCTGTTAATGAATTCCCATATGAGGCAGTAATTTCTTGCTTGATACTGGGGCAAACTCCTGCAATGCCCCTGACATGTTTTACCGACAGAGGATCAGGTACTCAACTTGAGGTTCGCAGCGGTGACGAATATAACATGTACACAGCGTTCACCATGCAAAATGCCGGCACAACGGATGCAAAAGGATCGTTGGTCATCAAATTAAGAAAGCATTTTGAAGTCAGCGCTCAAAATGCGGCCGAAAGCATGATCCTCAATATAAAAATAGTGAGCTCAAAGACTGGAGAAATTGTTTACCAAAAATCAGCCGGTCAATATAGAGCTATCCGAATTAGTAACTAACAATAATCACGGATCGATCAATGCTAATAGCGATTTTCTTTCTCCTACTAATAGTCTTTTTTCCCCTTCTATCCCTAATTTTGGGGGTTGGGTTTCTGGTGGTTCTTGTTAAATTTTGGTGGGTCTTTTTGATTTTGACTGGATGTCTCATTTTTTGTGGCTATATTGATAGAAAGGAAGCCAAGGCAAAAGCGGAAGCTAAGTTTCAAAGGCAACAAGAAGCAATCATTGGCGCTATTCGAGGGGGGCAAGCTGATAAATCCAGTAACCTCACTAAACCATCCTATAAGGGTGAACCAGAGTTAAGTAACGATTCTTATATCCTTTATTTAGCCAAAAAATATGAAATAGAAAGAAATGATCTACTGGGGAAGTATGTCCTCAATGAAAAACTCTACAACACTATAGATGATGCTTTGAAGGTATGCGCTGATTCAGAATTACTTGAGCAAAAGCAGAATGAAGATTATCTGCAACATCAAGCTATCAAAACTAAGGAAACCGCAAAGGCGCATCAAGAAATGATCCTCGCCCGTAAATCTAATATTAAAAGATTGCTTGTATTTTTGGGTTTGATATTTGTAGGGGTACTTGTTTATTGGATGGTTTACCAGCGCAATGCGCCTTACAAGTCTGCCTATTCGAGAGCAGATGAAAGTTCATGTACTGCAGTAGCTAAAACTACAGTCGAGCAAACCGATGGTTATGGCAAGAAGATCAAATCATGTTTTAGGGTTAAAGATTCTTTAAATGGCGATGATCTTGGTGAAATGTGTCCTGAGACCTTAAACGTGGGAGATTATTTTTATCCTAAGTCGACCTATTCCGACAAGGATTTCTGTACACCTATTCGCAATCTAGTAGAACGATGCTATCCCAAAAATTCTTTCACGCTTTATGGCGCTTGCGCAGACTCAGATTTACGACAATTCAAGGAGTAAAACAGCAAAGATATGTCAGGTAAATTTCATGCCCCTCACCCTTGGATAGAAATTCAAAAATACGCAGGAAGACAAAAATCCTTAGTTGCCGTCCCATTTTTAGGAAAGGACGCTTCTAAGCTCCTCCCGATTCCATCAGGGAGTATCTTGGTTACCAGATTTACGGAATCTTCAATTAAAGCTGGCCAAGTTAGTCCCGTTGAAGTAATTAAACTGCTAAAGCGCGGAGTATTGGTACACAACTATGCTGATCTGCATGCCAAGGTATATGTATTTGGTAAACGAGCTTTTGTAGGCTCTGCAAATGTTTCAATAAGCTCACAAAAATTAGCGGAGGCATGCATCGAAACAAACGATTCCAAGATTGTGGCCTCAGCGAAAAAATTTATTCAAGACTTAACAGGTGATTTAGTTACTCTTGAACAGGCTAAAAAAATGGTTTCTTTGTACCCCAAGGACGGGGAGCGACTTTATGGATTTAACAATCCAAGCCCTAATGTGCGAAAACATGTTGCGCAGCCTCGCCCAAATGTATGGATTTAT
>CAIYZI010000750.1 GCA_903930665.1 uncultured beta proteobacterium | reverse complement strand
GGTGAATGCCCAAACTTATTATCGCCAAGCAAGCATGGTGCTTGATCCTACTAAAACTGAAGTGCGCTATAACAGTGAGTGGTGTGATCCACTGGGCGCGCGCGGCATGATTCAGTTGGCCGCTAAATATACCGTTGCACAAATGTTGGAACGTGATGATTTTACAAAACGCTATCGCAGCGGAGTACCAATTTCTGTTCATGAGTTTTTATACCCTCTGATGCAAGGCTATGACTCTGTCGCTTTAAAGAGTGACTTGGAGCTTGGCGGTACCGATCAAAAATTTAATCTTTTAGTTGGGCGCGAACTTCAACGCGAATATGGTCAAGAGCCTCAATGTATTTTGACTATGCCACTCTTGGTGGGTCTTGATGGCGTTGAAAAAATGAGTAAGTCCAAAGGTAACTACATTGCTATCAGTGAGCCAGCTAGTGAAATGTTTGGTAAGTTGATGAGTATTTCTGATGACTTAATGTGGGATTACTTCACTCTGCTTTCATTCCGCCCCATAGCAGAGATCGATTTAATGAAACAAGAAGTTGCTGCTGGTAGAAATCCACGAGATTGCAAGGTTCTATTGGGTCAGGAAATCGTAGCGCGCTTTCATTCACAAGCCGCTGCTGAAAAAGCTTTGGAAGATTTTAATCACCGCGCTAAAGGCGGCATTCCTGATGACATTCCAGAAGTTAGTCTTACCGGTGCTCCGCTCGGTGTTGCTAATTTTTTAAAGGCGGGCGGTCTCGCGCCTTCCACTTCAGAAGCCAATCGCAATATTGAGCAAAATGGTGTGAAGATTGATGGCATCACTATTAGTGATAAAACCCTTAAGGTTGAGGCTGGAGTCTATGTGGTGCAGGTGGGTAAGCGTAAATTTGCCAAGGTTACGCTAAGCTAAAAAGAGTTTAGCGTTTTATAGCTCGGATGTTTTGGGTGGTGTTAGCCCAAAATGTTCATACGCTTGGCGTGTTGCCACTCTGCCACGCGAAGTACGTTGTAGGTAGCCTTGCTGAATTAAGTAAGGCTCCAAGACATCTTCAATCGTGTCACGTTCTTCACCAATAGCAGCTGCCAGATTATCAATTCCTACTGGACCACCATCAAATTTATGCAAAATTGCTTCAAGCAATTTGCGGTCCATGACATCAAAGCCACTTGGGTCGACATCCAACATTTTTAGTGCTGCATCTGCCATGTCTTTTGTAATCGTGCCAGTGCCTTTAACTTCGGCATAGTCACGTACGCGACGCAATAAGCGATTGGCAATACGAGGCGTTCCACGGGCACGTTTAGCAATTTCTACTGAACCTGCGGGATCGATTTTGGCTTTTAGTAGATTGGCAGAGCGATCAATAATTTTGGTGAGCTCTTCAGTGGTGTAAAACTCAAGTCTGGCAACTATTCCAAAGCGATCACGCAAAGGATTGGTCAGCATGCCGGCACGAGTGGTTGCGCCAATGAGAGTAAAGGGCTTGAGATCAATTTTGACACTGCGCGCAGCTGGACCTTCACCAATCATGATGTCCAAGCTGTAGTCTTCAAGAGCGGGGTATAGGATTTCTTCGACTACTGGCGAGAGGCGGTGAATTTCATCAATAAAGAGGACATCATTAGTCTCTAAATTAGTAAGAAGAGCAGCAAGGTCGCCTGGTCGATCCAGCACTGGACCACTTGTTTGACGAAGGTTTACGCCAAGCTCGCGAGCGATGATGTGCGCTAGAGTTGTTTTTCCAAGACCTGGTGGGCCAAATAGCAATACATGATCTAGTGCTTCTTGGCGGGCTCTGGTGGCGCTGATAAAGATCTCTAGCTGGGCACGCGCTTTGGTTTGACCTACATATTCATCGAGTTGTTTTGGGCGAAGGGCTCTTTCAAAAACGGCTTCTGTGTTGCCCGCTGAACCGCTGACAATTCGATCTGATCCACCCTCGGGTAAATCTTCAGGAATCGAGTTTAGGTCATCTGTATGTATTGCCATGCTGCAAGTGTAGTGGGTATGTTGGTGGTATTAAGAGAAATTCACGGAAGAAATCTACGCTATTTTTTCTTAGGCTTTAGATAAATACTTTAAACCTGCTCGTATACCATCAGAGACCGTTCCATCTGCTGGAATTTGCTTGAGCGCTAACAGCGCTTCTTTTTCTGAATAGCCCAGCGCCAAGAGGGCTTGTAGAACTTCACTACTGGCTTCAATTGCTTGGGGTTTGCCTGCAATAATTCCAAGATCGGGCGCCAACTTGCCTTTGAGTTCTAAGCAAAGGCGCTCAGCCGTTTTTTTGCCAATGCCGGGAACTTGGGTTAAACGCCCTGCCTCTTGTAGGGCTATCGCCTGAGCTAGTTCGTTCACACTCATGCCTGAAAGAACGGCGAGAGCTGTGCGAGACCCAACACCGCTAATTTTGATTAGTGCCCTAAAAGCCTGACGTTCAGTTTCAGTGGCAAAACCAAAGAGTTGCTGGGCGTCTTCACGTACTTGGAAGTGGGTGAGAAGCGTAATTTTTTGGTTTGTTTCTGGTAGTTGATACAAGGTACTCATCGGCACATCAATTTCATAGCCAACCCCTTGGCAATCAACCAATAGGCGGGGAGGATGAACGGAAACTAAAGTTCCTTGAATGCGACCAATCATATAAAGATCTTAACCTGACGTATTTGAATGTGAATTATTAAATTGAAT
>CAIYZI010000749.1 GCA_903930665.1 uncultured beta proteobacterium | reverse complement strand
CAAATCAATCTTTAATCATCCCCGTTGATGTTACCAATCCACTGGAAATTACAGCAGCCTATAAAACCATTCTGGATAACTGGGATGGGATAGATTTGTTATTGTTTGTTTCTGGGGTATACATCCCAATGCGGGCCAATGACTTAACTAGTGAAGCTGCAGAAAAAACCATTAATACCAACCTATTGGGGCCAATGCGTACCGTAGCTGCCGTTTTACCCAATATGCTAAAGGCTGGCTCTGGTCATATTGCTATTGTTGGAAGTGTAGCGGGTTATAGTGGCTTACCTAAAGCCTTGACCTACGGCCCTAGCAAAGCGGGATTAATCAATTTTTGCGAAACTCTCTATTTTGATTTGCTACCCCAAGGTATTAGCGTTCATATGATTTCTCCGGGCTTTGTGGCCACTGAAGCCACCGCTACAAATGATTTTGAAATGCCAGCTTTAATTACCACTAAGCAAGCCGCTACAGAAATTCTGCAAGGGATTCAAAAGGGGGAATTTGATATTCACTTCCCAAAAAGATTTACAAGATTCTTAAAATTTCTCAGGATCTTGCCTTACCCCTTGTACTTTTGGATTGTGCGCCGCTTCGTTAAGGTTTAAAAGTGACGACCTACTAACTCAAGCTGAAAATTATTTGTACTTATCTTTGCGGATTTTCTCTTCCAGATAATCCATTACCAAAAGCGCTTTAGCCTTCGATCCAGCGATTGAAGGTGAGGTTACATACTTACCTTGCATGACAACCGTTGGGACGCCATCAATACGATAGGCATCAGCTAACTCTTTAGCTGCACGGGATTTGGATACAACCGCAAAAGAGCGATAAGTAGCCAAGAAAGTATTGCGATCAATTCCCTGTGAGGCAACCCAATCGGCAATCTCCGACTCTGTGAGAAGACGTTTATTTTCTTTATGCATGGCATACATTACTTTTTCATTCAAGGCATCGCCTTTGCCCATTGCCTGGAGTGCATAGAAAAGTTGATTATGTGGCATAAAGTCTTCACGGAACGCTACTGGCACTCGACGAAACACCACATCTTTAGGTTGGCGCTTTACCCAAGCACTCAAATCAGGCTCAAAGTCATAGCAATGTGGGCATCCGTACCAAAAAAATTCAATAACTTCAACCTTGCCTTTAGTTTCAACAGGTTGAGCGACAGGAAGAACGCGGTATTCAAAACCCTCTTCAATCTTTGTACTTTGCGCACTTACTAAGCCACTTAAAAGAACCAGGGCAGAAAAAGTAAAAAGTCGTCTTTGAAATGAAATCATGGTTTATTAGATTTGATGAGGGTTGATTTAATACTCATGCCATTGAGCTTATCCCGCAAAGTATTGCTATCTTCCACAGTATTAAAAGGGCCAACGCGTACACGCCACAATGTATTGCCATCAGTAGTTAATTCACTTAACTGAGACTGAATTCCTTGAATAGCCAAATTGGCTTTTTGCGCATCAGCATCAGCACGCTTATTAAATGCGCCCACTTGCAAGAAATAGATCGATTCTGCTTTTGATGCTACTGGGGGAGATCCCATAGCTGAATCTTCAGCAGATTTTTTACCCCTTACTAAATCACCAATCGGATCAGAAGAACTGGCTGCAGATGCAGCGGAAGATTTGCCCTGT
>CAIYZI010000748.1 GCA_903930665.1 uncultured beta proteobacterium | reverse complement strand
TGACAATGCCAAAGCTGTTTCACCTTATTACCTTTTGCAGCAAACAAACTTAACAGAACCCTCTGATCGGATGTTGTCTTACTTCTCATCAAAGCTACCTAAGAAAAATACGGTTGATGAAGTCTTAAAATTAGCTGCTGCAATTCAAGAGGCCGTGGTGTATTTTCCAGGCCAAACTAATTTTGCAACCACAGCAGCGCAATCTTTTGCCATGAGCTCAGGCGTATGCCAAGACCACGCTCATATTATGTTGAGCTTATGCCGTGCATCCAATATTCCCGCACGCTATGTCAGCGGCTATTTCTTTGCGGAAGAGTCACCAAATCTTGCCAGCCACGCATGGATAGATTTCTGTAGTGACATTGAAAAAGGCATCTGGATTAGCGTGGATATTACCCATGCATGCCTGGTTGATTCTCGACATATCCGCCTAGCCATTGGTCGCGACTATTATTCGGCTGCTCCAGTTAAAGGCGTTCGCTCTGGTGGTGGTGGCGAAGAACTTAGCGCTAGCATCTCCATTCAAAAACTCCCCTAATTACGATCCTAGGTTTTTGTTTTAAGAGATAATTCCAGGAAATTCATTAAAGGAGTTGTGGGATGACGTATTGCGTAGGGCTTTGCCTAAAAGATGGCTTGGTATTTTTATCTGACACCCGTACTAATGCTGGTGTAGATCAAATTGGTACCTTTAGAAAAATGACTTTGTTCCAAAAGGACAATGACCGTTTTTTTACTCTTATGAGCGCTGGAAATCTCGCCATTACCCAAGCCGTTAAAGAAATTCTCCTTCAAGGTCAACTCCTTAATGGAATTAATCTCTGGACCGCTGAAAATACCCATGATGCCGCTGTAGTAGTGGGCGATGCTATTAAGCAAGTCTATGATCGCGACCATGAAGCACTAGAAAAAGCAGGAATTGATTTCAACTGCAATCTCATTTTTGGAGGTCAAGTAAAAAACGAAAGGCCTCGCTTATTCAATATTTACTCAGCAGGCAATTTCATTGAAGCTACACCAGAGACTTGCTATTTCCAAATAGGTGAATCAAAGTATGGCAAACCTATTCTAGATAGAGTTTTGAGCTTTACCACCCCACTAAATCTAGCGACAAAATGTGCGTTGATTTCAATGGACTCAACTCTAAACAGCAATATCTCGGTTGGCCTCCCTTTGGACTTACTGGTCTATGAAAGAGACTCTTTGAAAGCTAGTAAATTAGTCACCTTGGATGAATCGAATCCTTACTTCCAGATGATCCATCAATTATGGGGCGAAAGATTACGCTCGGCCTTTAATTCCATTGATGAGCCTAACTGGACTGGTGCCAACAAGGATAAATCGATATCAGCCCCAGCCAAAAAGATGGGGGCAGTTCCAGTAAACCATCCCCCAGCAAAAACTAAAGCTGGTAAATCTAAAGCCAAGTCAAAGATTGTTAAAGCAACTAAAGTAGCAAAGGCAATTAAGACTGCTAAACCCATAAAAAAAGCGGTTGTTAAGGCAAAAGCCTAAACATACCGCTTGGGGACTAAGACCTTATTGCTGAGGTCTTAGCTAAATCCATCTTCTTACTTCTTGCCCAGCATTTCCCAGGTTGCAACAACGCTATCTGGATTTAAGGAAATCGAACCGATACCTTTATTAACCAACCAACGGGCAAAGTCTGGATGATCTGATGGGCCTTGGCCACAAATACCGACGTATTTACCTAACTTACGGCAGGCATCAATAGCGCGTTCAATCATAAACATTACAGCAGGGTCACGCTCATCAAAATCTACTGCCAACAACTCCATACCAGAGTCACGATCCAAGCCTAATGTCAGCTGGGTCATATCGTTTGAACCAATAGAGAAGCCATCGAAATGCTCAAGGAATTGTTCAGCTAAAATTGCATTAGATGGAACCTCACACATCATAATCAGGCGTAAACCATTTACACCACGCTTGAGGCCAAACTTCTCCATCAAATCAATCACACGTTTAGCCTGATTAATAGTGCGGACAAATGGAACCATAATCTCAACGTTATCTAAGCCCATCTCTTCACGTACACGCTTCATTGCGGCGCACTCAAGTGAGAAAGCTTCTCCAAACTCTTCGGATATGTAACGTGATGCTCCGCGGACTCCCAGCATTGGATTTTCTTCATCTGGCTCGTAACGTGAACCACCAATCAACTTCTTATATTCATTTGACTTAAAGTCAGACAGACGAACGATAACTGGCTTTGGATAAAAAGCAGAGGCAATCGTAGCGACCCCTTCAACCAACTTATCTTCATAGAATTGACGTGGGCTTGCATAACCACGAGCAACGCTTTCAACAGCACGCTTCAAATCAGGATCAATATTTGGATACTCGAGAACTGCGCGTGGATGTAGGCCAATGTAGTTGTTGATGATGAATTCGAGACGAGCTAAACCTACGCCTGCATTCGGAATTTGACAGAAATCAAATGCCAACTGAGGATTACCAATATTCAT
>CAIYZI010000747.1 GCA_903930665.1 uncultured beta proteobacterium | reverse complement strand
TTATTAGACAAAACCACCATTTTTAAGTGATGTTTTTGCTTTACAAATCAAAACGATAAAGCAATTCTTTTTAGGCGGCTTTCGAGTCAGGTACATTCGACCACTCTGCCACCTCTCCGAACCGAATGGCAATTATAGCTTTTGACTAGCTATTTCTTGCTTGCTTTACCGAATGATGGGCTTGAGTGTGTCTAAGCCACCCAAATAAGGCTGCAGCGCTTTCGGAATAGAAATGCTGCCATCGACTTGTTGACGATTCTCGAGCAAAGCAACTAAAGCTCTACCCACTGCAAGACCAGAACCATTCAAGGTGTGCACCAACTCTGGCTTGCCTTGTCCCGCCTTAAATCTTGCTGACATACGTCTTGCCTGAAAGTCACCCATGCTAGAGCAAGAACTAATCTCCCGATAAGCATGTTGTGATGGCACCCATACTTCTAAGTCATAAGTCTTAGTACTACCAAATCCCATATCACCTGTACAGAGCAAAACTTTTCGATATGGCAACTCAAGTAACTCTAAAATTCTTTCGGCATGAGCAGTGAGATCTTCCAGCGCTTGCATAGATTCTTCAGGTTTAGTGATTTGCACCAACTCCACTTTGTCAAACTGATGCTGACGAATCATGCCGCGTACATCACGCCCATAACTCCCTGCTTCAGAACGAAAGCATGGAGTATGTGCCACAAACTTCAATGGCAAATTGTCAGCATTCACAATCTCATCTCTGACCAAATTGGTGACTGGTACTTCTGCTGTTGGAATGAGGTAAAAGTTTTCAATGCGCGCTACGCCATCTCCACTTGGGGATTGCGCTTCGCCACCCATTTCACGAGGAACTTTAAATAAATCTTCTTCGAATTTTGGAAGCTGTCCAGTACCACGCATAGAAGCAGCATTCACGATATACGGTGCATAGATCTCTTGGTAGTCATGATCAGTTGTATGGGTATCGAGCATGAACTGAGCTAAGGCGCGATGCAACCTAGCGATTGGTCCTTTGAGAACCACAAAACGAGAACCACTAATCTTGGCAGCGACTTCAAAATCTAAACCAAGCGGACCACCTAAATCAACATGGTCTTTGATCTCAAAATCAAAGATCGGCTCTTGACCCCAACGCTTTACTTCTTTGTTCTCGGTCTCATCTTTACCAACAGGAACAGCCTCATCTGGAAGATTTGGGATGCCCATTAAAAAGTCAGACAGTTCAGCCTGAAGAATGGCTAATCTAGCTGCGCCAGATTCCGTATCAACGTTGATCTGACTCGCCTCTGCCATCTCAGCACTAGCATCCTCGCCTTTGCCTTTTTTCATGCCAATAGCTTTAGCCAATTGATTACGCTTGGCTTGCAATTCTTCGGTACGGGTTTGTAAAGATTTACGTTCAGATTCTAGGGCAGTAAATTTGTCTACATCTAACTCAAATTTACGGGTAGCTAAACGCGCCTGAACTGAGGCAATATCTTTACGAAGTAATTGTGGATCGATCATCTAATGCTCTATCTGTTTGAATGTAGGAATGTATTTATTAAAAACAAGATTTGGTAACTTCAGTCATCTCATTGACTTAATTTAAACGCAAGACTTCAGCACCAGCAGGTGGAGTGAAATTAAATTGATTAGCAGGCAAATTGATATTGAGCTCAATATGATCCAAGGTTACTAAAACAACACTACCTAAACCATCCACGAGCTCTAAAGCCTTAGGCAGACCATTGGACATGCCTACTGAGATTTTTGTATAAGGAAGATCATTGCCATTTTTAGCATTAGGATTTTTCTTGGGACTAAGTCCCACCCACTTCATACCTAAATGGTCTTCACCATCAATCAAGTCAAAGTGCTGATCAAGAGATGCTTCGCCAAACAAAATCGCCGCAGGAGTCGCTGCTAAGGCCTGCCCTGCCGGACGAAAAGTCGCTTGATTTAAATCTTTGTCCCACAAAATGAGTTGCTTGCCATCTGCAATCAATTTTTGCTCATAAGGTTTTTGGGTGCTCCAAATAAAACGCCCTGGACGCTGAAAAACAAAATGGCCTTGAGTTTGACGAACCACCTTCAAACCTTTGTCTTTGGGTTCATTGCCTTTGGGAGCACGTAACTGTTGCTGAACAAAATCCCCTTCAGCCGTTTTAGAGTCACGCACAAACTGACGCAATTGTTCTGCGCCACTACCGTCATCAGCAGCACACACTTGTCCCGCAGAAAACAATACGGCGGCACTTAAAGCAATGGCCGATGCGACCGCTGAAAAAAATCTTTGCAAAATAATGACCTTATTCGGAAGGACGATGAAGAATTTCTCGGTTACCACCATTACCCATTTTGGATACGAGGCCGGCCTTTTCCATATCTTCAAGTAAACGCGCTGCACGGTTGTAACCAATGCGCAGATGGCGTTGCACCAGAGAAATAGATGGACGTTTATTTTCCAGAACAATTGCAACAGCTTGATCGTAAAGCGGATCTGCTTCACCACCGCTCTCTCCGGTCAATACATCGATCGTAGATTCATCTGCGCCTTCAAGAACGCCTTCAATGTAATTGGCTTCGCCCTTCTCTTTAAGCCACTCCACCACGCGATGCACTTCATCATCCGATACAAAGGCGCCGTGTACTCGCACTGGTAAGCCGTGACCTGGAGCCATGTAAAGCATGTCACCCATACCCAAGAGTGCTTCCGCACCCTGTTGATCCAAAATCGTACGGCTATCAATCTTGCTACTAACTTGGAAAGAAATACGCGTCGGTACGTTTGCTTTGATCAAGCCTGTAATCACGTCCACACTAGGACGCTGTGTTGCCAACACCAAATGAATACCAGCTGCACGCGCCTTTTGCGCGATACGAGCGATCAGCTCTTCAATCTTCTTGCCAGAGACCATCATCAAATCAGCAAGCTCATCAATCACAATCACAATGACAGGCGCTTTATAGATGGGCTCAGGATCATCCGGAGTTAAGCTAAAGGGGTTAGTTAACTTCTCACCTTTTTCTTCAGCTTCAAGAATTTTCTTATTAAAGCCCGCAAGATTTCGGACGCCAAACTTACTCATCAGCTTGTAGCGCCGTTCCATCTCATTCACCGCCCAATTGAGGGCGTTATAAGCCTGCTTCATATCCGTAACTACTGGACACAAGAGATGCGGAATCTTGTCGTACATCGCCATTTCCAACATCTTCGGATCAATCATGATCAAGCGCACTTCGTCAGGCTTTGCCTTAAACAAAATCGACAAAATCATCGCATTGATACCAACCGATTTACCCGCGCCCGTTGTACCTGCTACCAAGCAGTGCGGCATCTTCGCTAAATCAGCAACGATAGGACTGCCGGAAATATCCTTACCTAAAGATAAAGTCAGGATGGAATGGCTGTCGTTATAAACCTGCGAGCTTAAGATCTCTGAGAGATAAACAGATTGACGTGTTGGATTTGGCAATTCCAAAGCCATACAAGTTTTACCCGGAATGGTTTCTACTACACGCATACTTACTACGCCCAATGAGCGAGCTAAGTCACGCGACAGATTGACAATCTGGCTACCCTTAACGCCAACTGCAGGATCAATCTCATAACGGGTCACCACCGGGCCTGGATACGCAGCAATCACCGTTACCTGCACACCAAACTCAGCTAACTTACGCTCAATTAAGCGGGAAGTAAATTCAAGAACATCGGCGGAGATTGTTTCTTTTGCTTCAGGCACCTCATCGAGCAAGGCTAAAGGCGGCAATTCAGAATCGGGGATATCCACAAAGAGTGGCTGTTGTTTCTCACGCTCGACGCGAACACTTTTTGGAACTTCAATTGGAGCACGCACAATTTGAACTGGGGTAGCGATTTCCACGCGACCACGCACCTCTTCCACAAACTCCTCACGCTCTTCAGCAGCAACCTCACCTAACTTACGATCCTCTTCGCTTTCACGACGCTCACGCAAACGGTAATAAGCCAACTCTAGGTTGCGACCCACTTTTTCAGCTACATCTAACCAGGAAAAGTGCAGAAATAAGGAAAGACCAGCGCACAGTCCAAACAAGAGAACCAGGGTAGATCCTGTAAATCCGAGGGACATTTGGAGGGGATCACCAATTAATTCACCCAAAATGCCGCCAGGAGGCCTAGGAAGGTCTAGTGTCAAGGAATGCAGGCGAATGGACTCTAAACCCATGGAACTAACTAAGGTCAGCCCAAAACCGAGCCAGCGCATTAATAAGGAGTCAGGTTTTGCCTCAGGATCGACTGGCAAAGGAATGCTCCATAACTCATGCCAGCCACTCAGAACACGTCGACCAAACAAAATTACCCACCAAAAGGCTGAAATTCCGAATATATAGAGGAGTAAATCGGCTAAATAGGCACCAAATCGGCCTCCCAGGTTCTTTGGAGCCTCAAAACTGGCATGAGACCAGGCTGGATCTGCCTTCGAATAAGTGAGCAAAATGGCAAATAAACCCAGGCACAGACCTAGGGAGATGAACCAGCGGGCCTCCAGTAGGAGGCGGGGCATCCGGCCTTGGCCGTCGTTTTCAGGAGGCTGTGAGCTCAAAGAGGTTTTGGACTTCGGATATGCGGTTCTTGCCATGTTCTCCCGATTGTAAACAAGCAAATCTATAATTTGGGTATGACGACAAATACTCCAAAACACTCCAAAGTTCTAATCCTCGGTTCTGGCCCTGCTGGATACACAGCAGCAGTCTATGCCGCCCGCGCTAATTTAAAGCCCACCTTGATCACTGGATTGGCCCAAGGCGGTCAACTAATGACCACTACAGATGTAGAAAACTGGCCAGCTGACCCGAATGGAGTTCAAGGTCCAGAGCTCATGGATCGCTTTTTAAAGCATGCCGAGCATTTCAATACCGAAATCATTTTTGACCATATTCATACTGCTGCCCTGAAAGAAAAGCCCATTCGCTTGGTTGGCGACTCTGGAACTTATACCTGTGATGCACTCATTATTTGCACAGGCGCTTCAGCTCAATATATTGGCTTACCCAGTGAAGAAGAATTCATGGGTCGCGGAGTATCAGGTTGCGCCACATGCGATGGCTTCTTCTACCGCAATCAAGATGTTTGCGTAGTCGGTGGCGGCAATACCGCCGTTGAGGAAGCGCTTTACCTCACAGGCATTGCTAAAAAAGTGACCGTCATTCACCGTCGCGATAAATTCCGCGCTGAACCAATCTTGAACGATCGCTTAATGGCTAAAGTTGCCGAAGGCAAAGTCGAGCTTAAATTGAACGCCACCTTAGATGAAGTTCTTGGCGATGAAAAAGGCGTGATTGGTGTTCGCATTAAAAAAGCAGATGGTAGTACTGAAGATATTGCTGTTACAGGTGCCTTTATCGCCATTGGCCATAAACCTAATACCGAATTATTTGTTGGTCAACTCGACATGCACAATGGCTACCTTAAAACCCACTCTGGACTTGCGGGTAATGCCACTGCTACCAATATTCCAGGTGTTTTTGCAGCTGGCGATGTACAAGATCACATTTATCGTCAGGCGATCACCAGCGCTGGCACTGGCTGTATGGCTGCTTTAGATGCTCAGCGTTATTTAGAGTCGCTTTCTTAATGAGATTGAATGGGGAATCAAACCCCCATTTCTAAGGGAAGATCCTCTTAGACCCCACTGTTTAAGGCTTGCTTAGGCTTTAAACTCAAGGGCGCAGTTTTATGGAATATTTATAGCATTACTGCCATTTTTTATTAGAATCACCAGAAGTAGTAGCGCCCTCGGTCTTTGCTAAGATCAGGGTACCCACAAATCATTATTTGGAGCATGTATGAGTTACGACAAGGTTAGCCCCGGAAAAAAAATCCCTGAAATTTTCAACGTCATCATCGAGATCCCAATGAATGCGGATCCAGTGAAGTATGAAGTTGATAAAGAAAGTGGCGCCCTGTTTGTAGATCGCTTTATGGGTACTGCAATGCACTACCCTTGCAACTACGGTTACATCCCACAAACCATCGCGGGTGATGGCGATCCAGTTGACGTACTCGTATTAACTCCATTTCCGCTCTTCCCAGGCGTAGTGGTAAGCTGCCGCGCTATTGGCGTTCTCATGATGGAAGATGAAGGCGGTCAAGATGCAAAATTGTTAGCTGTTCCAGAAGACAAAATTTTGCCGATCTATGCTCATCTGCAAAAACCAGATGACTTGCATCCATTGCAACTCAATCAAATCCAACACTTCTTTGAGCACTATAAAGATCTCGAAAAAGGCAAGTGGGTTAAGGTTAAAGGTTGGAGCGGAGTTGCTGATGCCCATAAAGAAATTCTTGAGGGTATTGAAGGCTACGCGAAGTCACAGAAGTAATTTAGTACTGAATTGGGAGTGAGCTCGCAAAAAATCGCCTTAGCGCAAATCAACCCTCTGTTGGGTGATTTGCGTGGCAACGCCAAGCTCATTACCCAATCTGCCTCTGAGGCATTTTCTCAAGGCGCCAAACTTGTTCTCACCCCAGAGCTTTCGCTCACAGGGTACCCCCCAGAAGACTTGCTATTACGCCCCGCTTTTATTGAAGCAGCTGAGCGAGAGCTGATGCTCCTAACGCAAGAACTTGCCCAATTTCCCGATCTCACCGTCATTGTTGGTCATCCCCAGAAAACCCTATTGGGTTTACAAAACTACGCCTCTGTTTTGAGAAACGGCAAGATCATTGCTGGCTATGCCAAACAAGAGTTACCTAATCACGAAGTGTTTGATGAAGTGCGCTATTTTGTTCCCGGAAATGAGCCCTGCGTTTTTGAGTGCGGCGGTATTGAGTTCGGCCTCATCCTTTGCGAAGATGCTTGGCATCTAAAGGCTGCAAGACAATCTCATGATGCTGGAGCTCAAGTACTGTTAGTACCCAATGCCTCTCCTTATCATCTGAAAAAAGAATCACTGCGCATTGAGGTACTTCGTGAGCATATTGCCATCACCAAGATTCCACTGATCTATGTCAACGCTGTCGGCGGACAAGATGAATTGGTTTTTGATGGCGGATCTTTCGCTCTGAATGCCCAAGGTGAAGTCGTGATGTCGATGCCCCAGTTTGAAACCGCACTTGGGTTTGTAGAGGCCAATGCTTTGGGTGAACTCACAAAAGGCTCACTCGTAGCTCCATCTAGCATTGAAGCTCAGGCCTATCAGGCATTAGTACTCGGTGTTCGTGACTATGTTCAAAAGAATCGCTTTCCTGGGGTCATCATTGGTTTATCCGGTGGCGTGGACTCAGCATTAGTACTTGCCATTGCAGTCGATGCCTTAGGTGCAGATAAAGTTCGAGCTGTCATGATGGCCTCGCGTTACACCGCAGATATCTCCTGGATTGACGCACAAGAGCTCGCCAAAAATCTCCAGGTTCAATACGATGAGATTCCCATTAGCGAACCCGTTGATGCACTTGAGAAAGCCTTAGCTGAGCAATTTAAAGGCTTAAAGGTGGACGCTACCGAAGAAAATATCCAAGCGCGTGTTCGCGGCACCCTGCTCATGGCACTATCGAATAAAACTGGACGCCTAGTACTGACTACTGGGAACAAAAGTGAAATGGCAGTCGGTTACTGCACTCTTTATGGAGATATGGCTGGTGGCTTTGCCGTGATTAAAGACATTGCTAAAACACTCGTTTATCGACTCTGCGCTTACCGCAACAGTATTGCCCCCGTTATTCCCGAGCGCATTCTGACCAGAGCCCCTTCCGCTGAGTTGCGCCCTGATCAAACAGACCAAGACAGCCTGCCTTCTTATGAAGTGTTAGATGGGATCGTAGAGCGCTATATGGAGCAAAATCAATCCATCGAGCAAATGATTGCCGCTGGATTTGATCCTGAGAGCGTGGAGAAAGTCACCCGCCTTATCAAGTTAAATGAATATAAGCGCCGCCAAGCGCCCCCTGGAGTACGCGTTACCACGCGAGCCTTTGGGCGGGACTGGCGCTACCCCATTACCTCTCAATTTAGAGCCTAGAGCACTTCGGATTGCATTTATGCCCCATTTTTGGGCGCAAGTAGAGAGTTCTAGGTATGATTAAGGCAATAGGGGAAAAATATATGAAACTCATTACATCAATCATCAAACC
>CAIYZI010000746.1 GCA_903930665.1 uncultured beta proteobacterium | reverse complement strand
TGCCCGGTCACGATCGGCCGGAATGAGCGGTCACGATCCACCAGAATCGCCGGTCACGATAAACCGGAATGGGCGGTCACGGTCGACCGGAATACCCAGAAAGCGATCTCCCATGACAAAGCACGCTCTTTATTCTGGCTTTTGAGATTGATTATTAGCGCCATCAGCCTTTTGCTTACGATCCAACTCATCATATATTTTTCTTACCTCCTGTCGACAGTTTTGATAATCAATACTGGTACGCGGATATTGATCGCAACGTTTCTCCAAATCATCTTGTCCTTGCTTTTTGAAGCCTTCAAGAGTTTCACTAACAGTGGCTAATCGAACGCCACTACATCCTTGCAGAGCAAAACCTATGCAAAGCACACTTAAAAATAAATGAATCAGCAATCGCATATTCATCCCTCATAACCCGTAAAGGCTGATAAAGTTTCAGTAGAAAGTAGCAAAACTGTAATTTTTCCTTCTATTAAGATTTTCATGGAAATTTCTCAAATAACTATTGAATCCAAGACCAAAGCTAATTTCTCTCCAATTCCAATAAGTCACTGTCATTGCTTAATTGAGCTTTTCATCTTGTCTCCGGCAATAGCTTAATGAAATCCACAGCCGCAATATTGAATTAACCAGCTTTTAAGGGGATTTTTAAACTGTCCTTCCGAGATCGGCGACCGCAAAAACAAGACCCTGCAAACGAACGTGCTCAACGACAAGCTGTTCGTACAGATTTGATTCGGCATCGAGGTCTCCCAACCACTCTTCCACAAATTTGAGCTTTGCCTTGATGGCTCGGGATAGAACTTCAACTGCCAGTATTTCTCTGCTTGCATCGTCCCGCACATCATTGCCACGCACCGGTCGTCGGTATGTTTTGCTTGGACGCCACATCACCTCAACCCGTGTGCCGCCGCCGACCATGGAAGAAATAGAAAACTGGGCGCCCACATCGATGGCGCGCTCCTTCATCCCGATGATGCCAAGTTGGTCCACCTTCGCAGACTTGCTCTGCATCTGGAAGCCCGAGCCATCATCGATGATATCGACGGCCAAGCTGTCTTCCCCATTACGCATTGAAACTGTAATATTTCCGACACTAGCGTGGCTAAACGCGTTTATAAGGGCCTCACGCGAAATCATAAAGACCGCATATTCCACATCCCTATCCCAGCGCTTTCCCATAGTAGCCATATCAGCTAACAGCGAGACATGCGGTGTTGGGCCAGTAAGACGCAACTGGTCGATTTCATTTTGGAGGGCAGTACCAAGTCCCGATTTCATCAAAACGGAGGTACGCAAATTCATTAACTTGGTTCGCACCCCGCCCATGGCCTGACCGAGCAACACATCAGCCTTGCGTAAAGGCCAAGTCGACCTTGTCTTCATCTGTTTTTGAAGCATAAGCTGGGCATCGAGCAGGTTCTGCCAAATGCTTTCATGCAGGTCACGGGCGAGTTGACTCCTCAAATACATTTCCTGCTCGAGCAGTAGACTGGCAACCACGGGCAATTGGTCTTCACCCACAGGGTTCATCAGCGGAAGCGTGCGCTCGTCCATCATTTTTTGTTTAGTCGCTCATGAGTACTGTGTTGAACGTTTCCATGTTCTGCCCTTGCAGCGAGTCGAGTTTGAAACCGATTCTGAATCCGGCGCCGCCGAGAGCACAATATTTACTAGTCCCGCTCGCACTGAATTCATAACAGTTGCCGTTACTAAACGCCTTCACAAAAATCACATACTTTTCTTCCAGTACAACCGGAGCGCCAGCAACAGCACTAAGCCAGGACGGTGCGACATAAGCGAGCTTTCCTGTACTTACGGAGCAACCCGGAATGCGAAAGGTGATGGTCCCCGTGCAATGCTTTCGTCTGACGACTCTATTGCGTGAGACGCCAGCGATGGCGTTTATACGAGCACTCAAAATATCACCTGCCAATTCATGTTCCTTTCACCGTTGCGCGTGTCATCGAGATCTGCACTGTTGACGACACCTGCTTACCAAAAGTTCACAGAACTCAAAAAAATCCCGGTGGGTTTAAGACCGGGATTTAAAGTGGCTTGCGCCACCAAGGGGGGACAGTTGACACCGCGTTCGATTAGCACCAACTTCGTTTGAATGGTAAATCGTGCGAACGAGTATGTAGACTTTTAAATGCGTGAAATAATCAAAGTTTCTCAAAAAATCTCAAGAATTCTTTAGAAATTTTTATATTCAAATGTCACCGCAATTCCTTACGCAAGAGGGTTCTTGTAATTATCAATTTACCTACACGTCGTTCATGAAATTCTTACAACGTGATTCCCAAGCTGAATACACTTTTGGCGTCAAATATTGATTATTCGCAACAATACTTGTATGTGGTAAGTCGGCCATATACGCTAACGGAACACCTCTAGGTGACTGAGTATCGCTTAACGATGCAGCTAGTGCGTTCTGGGCGGACAAGTAAGGGTGGCTCCGGAATCGATGGCCATTTTTCGGGCGACGTACTCAACTGCCCCAAGCGGCACATCGCCAACGGACATAGACAACCCGTTCGTCTGGAAAATCTTCAGATTCACCGGTAATGCCGCCTGGGTCCCTCGTGCCTGCGCCACTCTGGGTTCCCATGTGCGCGCATCGAAATTTGGATTGAGGAGCCCTTGCAAAACGCCTGGAGTCAATGGATCAGGCAGTTATGGATAGATTACACTTCCCGAGATGATGGTCATACAGAGCTCAAAGTGTCAGGACCGCGAACCTTAGCAAGCCTAAAACAGCAGCGGCGGTATGCTAAACTTTACAAAGTTAGGTTGAGTGTTCGAATTTACACGAATTTATCTGGCTGGCCTTTTTTGGGTATTCGTATTTCATCAGTTATTTTGGCCGTAATAATTTTGACGTGCGTTGTAGTTCAAGCGTTCAATTCGTTCGATTGCTTTTCGAACAGCATTAGGATGCGAAGCTGTACTATTGTGAACATCACCACTGGTCTGCTGAGGCACAGCCTCAATAATTGCCGATTGAAGTTCCCGCGCTAAGCCATTGCGAGTTCCCCGTGAATCCATGCACCGTGCCGATGAGTTAATCACAATAATTCCCGGAAGTCTTTCTAGACAATTCTCCCGAGCATTAGACTTTCCCATTTCTTCAGAAAACGCACTTTCGGGACCCAATAACAAAACATATAGCGCAGCTGCGAGCATGATAGAGCGGCCCATGTTAAAAGCTATGCAGAGCCCAGCCACCGCGGCAAATTGAATCTTTGAGAATGTAGACATAGGTCGCTGGCTTAGCATTTCTGCATCACAAGCATCTTTCTTCAGGGAGTGGTGGTTGACAGCAAACAGGCGTTTCCATGTTGTGAATCAATAGGCCAGACTGCAAGATTCGTGTAAAAAATCGCCACATTGCCGATTACTGTGGTTTTAAACCTGAAGGCCTTGCGATCGGATTTGTTTTTGATCCTGTTTCTACACCCACTTGCCTACCCTCGTGATTCAAGTGGCGAAGTCTGCCGCCATGCGTACAAGCTAGCGCAGCGACCGCATTAGCCAGTAGGCATTGCACAGCTTTGACTCTAGAAAAATACCGAATTACAACCTTGGTGACCTCAGGCCAAGAACAATGCACATTGCGACCCGCCCAAGCGAGTAATGATCCGCCCGTTACACTAACCGAAATGCTTGGGTCCAGATGAGGTATGTCCGATACCTTTATTACAAACTCAAAAAGCATGCCGTTTACCCAGTCTTCCCTTGCCCAGCGCACTAGGGCAAGCGATATGACAACTGCCTTGATAGTCATAATGATCCTATTTCAATGGTGGCCCACTTGGCATAGCAAATAGGCCATTGGAGTCATCATGCTCTTGACGACAACAGACAATCTTGTAGGTCAGGTGTTCAATATCTGACGGATATCGAAGCTTTGGTTCTACCCACTTATGGTCAATTGCCCAGTAAAGCAGTTCTATAGCGGATTCCTTCATACATTAGGTACTGATTCGAAACATGACTTCACGCTTGCGTTTACAAAATTGCGGTTTGTAATTACCGGCCTAGTTTGAATAATGTTATTACTGAGTGAGCCCAAGCCTTCAAACTCGCTCAATTCAGCTATGTCCTAAGCGAAACTCAAAAATCAGGCGCATCAAAATGCAAGAGTGCCCAAAAAAGTCAAATGCATATAGCCCAAGTGATGATGCCGACCTATCGGCCGCGGCAGCCTGAATCAGTCAACTGTTTCAACTTGTTCGTGTTGAAATTTTCAATGAAATTGTCTAGGTTGTGTTGCATTAAGCGCCCAAGCCTGAAATGGCGGAATACAAGATATAACCGTGACTGCAATGGTCCCCGAACTGCGCAAGGTAATCAAGCGACTGCACTATCCGCTAGAAGTGATGCTGGTGTGCGCCCGTTGGTATGCAGCTTACCCGGTAAGCTTTTACCATTTGGAGGAGATGATGCAGGAGCGCGGTGTCTTCGTTGACCACTCCACTGTGCATCCTCGGGCCTTGAAAATTCTGCCATTCATGGCTCTAATCTTTCACAGGCGCGACGCCCCCCAAACTGAGTAGCAGCTAACTCTGGAGTCCGATCCCATATGCAGGAGATTGGACGTGAAAAAGAGTTTTGCCGAAGAGCTGACTATTGGCTTCCTCCGCGAAGCAGAAGCGGGCCTGGCGGTTGCCGAGCTAGGCCGTAAACACGGCATACGTAAAAATCTCACGATTAAAGTGTTAACGAG
>CAIYZI010000745.1 GCA_903930665.1 uncultured beta proteobacterium | reverse complement strand
GGAGTAAATCTCATCCGGGTTGATCTTAAATAAATTCTTTTGCAAGAATACTAAATCGGCTCTTTTTCCTACAGCAATCGATCCAATCTGATTTTCCATACGCATTTGGTAGGCACCGTTATAGGTATAGCATTGCAATGCTTGCACTAAAGTCACCTTTTGACGCCCTACAAAAGCGGCATCATGAGGATATCCCGGACGCTTTCTGGTAACGGCCGCTTGAAGATTGATGAGCGGTGGAATATCAGCAATCTCAATCCCCGGAATATCAGAACCATAGGCCACAATTGCACCAGAGCGCACCAAGTCTCCGTACGGAAAGATCTCTTCTTCAACACGCTTTTTACCTAATACTTTTTCAAAGGTCTCAATATAGTTACCACTATAGTTAGTCCCCCACATCGGCTGGCAATTAGCCAGTACATGTAATTGCTTGTAACGTGGAATATCCAGAGGGCTCACTGTTGAATTGTGCGTGATTGTATGACGACTATTTTTCCAGCCAATCTTTTTCTGCACTTCTTCGAGAGAATCTAAAACCGCTCTTACCGAACCATCAGCATCAGTATGAATATGCATGTCAAATCCCGCCTTTTGCACAGCAATGGTTTGCGCGATGATTTGCTCCTTGGTAAAGGTCATCTTTCCATAGTCATCAGTAGTGCCCTCAAAAGGCTCAAGAAGTAAAGCTCCATGAGAAAGTAAAGTTCCATCCGACCAGAGCTTGCAAACATTAATCTTCAGATGTTCGGATTTCAGGGTTTTATTCCATTCCGTCAGGTGATCAGCGATCATTTGTGGATCGTTTGATCCTTCCCGAGTCCAAGCGCAGCCAGTAATCCGTACCGGCAAATTACCCTCTTGGTCTCGCTTAATGAGGCCTTCATATACCCACTTAGCATCTTGACTGCGCGTACCCACTATCACCCCCGCATTGAAAAGGCTGGTGACACCCCATGAAGGGGCAGGGTCTAAGGTAAGCGCTTGGGATGCATGGATATTCTCGGGACTAAAAACCCCTAAAGGTATCGCCACCCGCATGACGGCTCCACCCTCTACCCCATGACCCGTTGGAACGCCATCGCTATCTCGCACAAAATATTGTGAACCAGGCGTGGGATCCGGAGTGTTTGCGCCTATACCAGCAGCCTTCATCGCAGCAGTATTAAACCAAATATCATGAGCATCTAGGGATAACAAATACATCGGCCGCTCACCGGTAATGGCGTCTAACCATTGACGGGTAGGCTTTATCTCTCCAGGGTTCCAACCAAAACCTCTAAGTACTCCTGAGCCTGTATTATCAGCCACATGATTTCTAACCTTAGCTAGGATGGCATCTTTACCTTCCACGCCAACAACATCCAAACCGACCTTAGTGACACCCATCTCTGGATGAGCATGGGCATCAACAAATCCAGGCATCAACATGCCACCATCCAAATTAACTATCCGCGTTTGAGTGCCTTGCCAAGCGCCAAGCTCTGCAAGACTTCCGGCATAAACAATTTGATTTCCACGAACGGCAACCGCCTCTACAGTTGGGTTTCTAAAATCGGCTGTGTAGATCAAACCTCCTTTGTATATCCAATCGGCTTTGCCATCGGCGGGAGAAAAGGGCTTGGCAAATAAAGATTGTGAAGGCAGAGCTAACATTCCACCACTCAAAACCATTCCACCCAAAAAGTCACGTCTTAACATGATGTTTATCTCTT
>CAIYZI010000744.1 GCA_903930665.1 uncultured beta proteobacterium | reverse complement strand
CCTTGGGTATACATCCCATACTGATTCATCAGGCGCAAGAACATGATCTTCAAACCCTTCGTTATGAAATCGAAAAATCTTTGGCTGATCCTCGATTTGTAGGTATTGGGGAAATTGGCCTGGATTATTTTTTACCGAATCTAGATCCACAAAGACAAGAATTTTTCTTCCACGAGCAACTCGATATTGCCGCACAATTTCAATTGCCAGTGATATTGCATGTTCGTCGCTCTCAGGATCCCATTCTGAGAGCTTTGCGTCGTCGCAATATCAACGGCGGTATTGCCCATGCCTTTAATGGCAGCTTCCAGCAGGCAGAGCAATTCATTGGGCTGGGCTTTAAGCTTGGCTTTGGCGGGGCCGCTACCTATGAGCGTGCACTGCAAATTCGTCGGCTATTAACGGGGTTGCCTCTTAATGCAATCGTCACAGAAACGGATGCCCCTGATATTCCCCCAGCATGGTTGAGTGCAGAGGGTTTGAAACACAACGAACCAGCCCTACTACCTCGTATTGCAAAGCAATTAGCTCAGATCCGCGCTATAGATGATGGGCAATTTGCCACTGCAGTATGGCGTAATGCGATGGATGCCTTGCCTCGCTGGTCATCTTTATTGGCCTCACTCAGTCTTCCTGAATTTTCTTAAGATCTTGCGCTTGGCTATTGCGGCATTTATTGCTAGGGGTTCGCTTCATTTATTTTTACCGATCTTGTCAAGATTATGGCTGGAGGAATCTCTCTGTGCAACCGTGATCGGTTTGTTTGGATGCATATTTAGTGGGAGGTTATTAAGAGATAAACGGGCTTCTTATCAGTGTCCCTGTCTATGCCTCATATTTTTCTCGCTGGGCTTTGCCTGGAATCCTCATTACGCGCAAGGCTGCTTAAATCATTTATCGCCAACAGATCTTGAGGGTAAGCTTGATTCATTCCCTCAAAGCAATGCCTTTGGTGCTAAAGTTTCTATTTCGGTAGAGGGGATGCTGCTTACTCTTGAAGAAGTGGTTAATTTTTCAGAAAGCATCTATTTAAGTTGGCAACCTGCGTGGCGCAAGCCTGAGGATATCCCAGAAATTGTTCCTTGACAGCGCTGGAAATTGAAGGTGAACTTAAGGCAGTATTATGGCTCATTGATTGGCGAGTATTTAATGCAACAGGTATCGGTCATTTAATGTCAATATAAAAGCCAATTGGTGCTGATTTAATATTTAACGAAATCAATTAGTTATGGATATTCAATTTGAGCTGAATTTGCGTCTGTTGAGTAGTCAAAATATTTAGTAGGGAATCTTATCTAACGGCCAATCGAAGCCTTATATATAGAGTTTTTCATGCGCCAAAAAGAGGGCAAATGCATGTAAATACCTATTAAATTGGCTTTAAATTGCAAAAGTTCTATAGTACAGTTGCAATTGTTTAATTCTATATTTTAAACCTACAGAAACTCTTTATTTATGAAACAGAAATTATTAGCTCTTGCACTTTTGTCTTGTGCTGCCAGTTTTTCATTTGCAAACGATGCCGCTCCTCACTGGACATACGG
>CAIYZI010000743.1 GCA_903930665.1 uncultured beta proteobacterium | reverse complement strand
GCAGCCTTAGTCCATAAATGGACCCCAGGATGGTTGACGTACATCCGATCCTGGAATGGTGAGCACTTGCTTCGAGTTGCCGTCCACTGAGACTGCCGCTAATACGCGTTTGCCATTGACCTTGGTGGAATAGAGGACATAACGACCATTGGCTGCAAAGGAGGGGGATTCATCGGAGCTGCCATCCGTTAACGCTTGCGCATCACCGGTAGCGAGATTAAGGATATACAAGCGGAAGGCACCCCCAATATTGGCGATATAGGCTAAGTACTTGCCGTCTGGGGAGATGCGTGGCGAAGTTACAAATCCTTGCTTGTATGTCACGCGCCTGGCGCCCTCGACCTGTTCCCCTTCCGCGCTCATACGATAGATTTGCGGATTGCCACCGCGATCGCTCGTAAAGTAGATGGAGCGGCCGTCGGGTGAGTACTGTGGCTCGGTGTCAATCGTGCTGCCACGACTTAAACGACGTAGGCCAGTGCCATCTGAATTAATTTCATAAATTTGGGTGTTGCCATCTTTGGAAAGTGATACAGCCAGTTTTTTCCCATCAGGCGACCATGCTGGCGCACTGTTATTCCCCTTTTGGTTGGAGAGGGAAATGCGGCGTCCCGTTGCCAGCTCATGGACGTAGATCACGGGTTTGCGATCCTCAAAAGAAACGTAAGCCACCTTCTTGCCATCGGGTGACCAAGACGGAGAAATAATAGGTTCAGCACTATTGAGTGCATTGCGAATATTTTGACCATCCGCATCTGAGATGACTAAGCGATAACGCTTACCTTCTTTAATGACATAAGACAGGCGGGTCGAAAATACACCGCGCTCACCCAGTAATTTGAAGATGATGTCATCAGCAATTTTGTGAGCAACGGCACGCAGATTATCGGCGCTGGATGACAGATTAAGGCCGCCTAAACTTTGGGATTTGCGAATGTCAAACAGCTTGTAGTGGATATCAAATTGACCATTGCCAGTTTGCACAACGGAGCCAACGACCAGGGCATCTGCGCCGCGCGCAGCCCAAGACTTGTAATTGGGGGTGCCTTCATCGCTTTCGGCGGCATTCCCATTTTCAGTATTCTTAAAGTAGCCACTGCGCGCTAAATCTTGACGAATGATCTCGGTGACATTGGTAGGCAGTTTGTTCTCATCCTTAAAGCGCATGACTGCAATCGGATAAAGTGATTGACCAACACCAGTAATTTCAATATTCATCTGAGCAAAGACCGGCGCTGCGAATCCGATGCAACAGAGGGTCAAAGCACAAAGAGCGATGGAGAATGGTTTCTTAAACAAATGCAACATGCTTTAGTCCTTGGGTTTAAAGGTGAGCTTTACTTGTCGTTGAGGAATTTTGCCATTGTCATCTTTTGGCAAGCTTTCAGCGCGAGTTAAGGCAAGTAATACTGCGCGATCCCAGCCTGCATTGCCGCTGGAGGTCAGAATGCTGGTGCTTAAGATAGCGCCATCTGGAGCTAAATCTACTTTGATGATTGCCGCTGGATTGCCACTGATTGATTCAGGGTTAAACACAATTAAGGGTTTAACCTTTTTAATTACTTTATCGGTCCAGCCAGGTGGGGCATTGCCACCGCCACCAACCCCACTACCACTAGTGCCACCGCTGCCACCTTCCGCCCCGGCAGCTGCGCGTAGCTTGGCCAATTGGTCAGCACGAACTTTTTCAGCCGCAGCATCCGCTTTGGTTTGCGCTGGTGAGGGAGCTTCTGCTTTTTTGGGAGGCTCAACTTTTTTAGGTGGTTCGACCTTTTTCGGTTTTTCTACCTCTTTTGGAGGGGGTGGTTTGACTGGCGGCACTGGCTTTGGCGCTTCTTTTACCACCTCTTTTTTCGGAGCCTCTTTTTCAACCGGTTTTTTCTTGACGGCAATATCGGCCGCTTCTTCTTTTACTTCTGTCTTGAGCTCTGGTTCTGGAGTGACTACCGTTGGCACAGGGGCATCCCAAAGTTCCACTTCGACCCCAGCCGGAGTGCTGTTATTCCATTGAATGCCAATCATTAAAAAGGCTAGTAAGCCTAAGTGAATGACGAGCGAAAAAGTAAAAGCACGCTTGGTGCTTTCGCTTTTCGTTAAGCGACCGCGCTCAAAGGACTTGGGCGAGAAGGGCACGCTATTCATGAATAATGGATTGGGAAAGAAATAATGATGCTTATT
>CAIYZI010000742.1 GCA_903930665.1 uncultured beta proteobacterium | reverse complement strand
GTTATTGAAATTGCGCCAGAACGACCCATTCGAGGGGCTAAATCTGTATTTCACAGCGCCTACCAACAAGGCGGTCAAAGAATTAGCAAAAGCCATTAACGAAGAAGCCAAAACGATCTACTCACTCTTGGGATTGCGGTTAACCGAGGACGAAGATAGGGGCAAAGAGTTAATCGAGACTAAGAAAGAATATGATTTTGGTATCGACCCAATCATTGTTGTAGATGAGGCCTCGATGGTTTCAACGCTGGTGCTTGATATTTTGCAAAAAGGCGCGTTTTTGGGGGACTGGCGCATTATCTTTGTTGGCGATCCGGCGCAGCTTAACCCAGTGCATGAAGAAATTAGCCCTTGCTGGAATGTTCATACAAACGGTAATGAATTTACCCTTCGTGAAGTTATTCGCTATGACGATGAGTTATTGGCATTGTCATTGCATATTCGTGAGACAAAAAACAAGGCCGAGTTGATTATTGAAAACGACTTTAATGAGCTAACCAATCGGGGTGTCGTTCGCCTTGGCCGACCAGATTGGCGTAAGCGGATCACTGAGTTTGTTTTAGAGGATTGGGATAATGTCAAGGTTTGTGCTTGGCGCAACAAAACAGTGAACGAGTACAACGCACTTATTCGTAAGTCTCTAGGCTTTAATGAGAGGCTTTGCGTAGGGGAGCGGGTTTTAATGGCTTCCAATCATGAGAACTTTAGCGTGGATGATGAATTTATCATTGGCTCTATATCCGAATCAGTTAAGAGTGAAATTACTTATCTTTCAAATGGCAATAAAGCTGAGATTGAAATACCAATTTGGCAGGCGGTTGCAGAAGATGGTTCGGTCTTTACTATTGCCAGGGATAAACCCGCCTTGGATGTTTTCTTAAGTGTGCTGGCAAACAGAGCAAAGCAATTGGATGGGTATGCTCGCAAAAAGGCATGGGGTGAATTCTTTAATGTGCGGGATAGTTATCATCACTTTAGGTATGGCTATGCTATGACCGCTCATCGTTTGCAAGGCAGCACTTGCAAATCTATATTTGTTGATCAGGTTGATGTGTTGTCTAATCCCAAAGAGCAAGAGGCTCTAAGATGTATGTATGTTGCATGTACAAGGGCGCAAGAGAGTGTTTATTTAATTTAGGTAATTACCATTTATGATTACGCATGAAAAATAATAATTTTTTAGTGAATGACTATTACTCTGAATTTATTGTCGCCCACGAGCGAACAATCGCGTTTGGACTTGAGAAGCCGATGGCTTTCAGTCTTGATGAAAAGAGCTACCTAACACTTGATAAGCAGAATGAAATTGCCGCACTAATTCCAAAGCTTCTCCCAAACATTGAGGCTAATGATATAGTTAGGCAATGCATGTCAATACACCTCTTAATTAAAAAATATGTAGAGAATTTGTTGGGAATATCTTTGTTTTATACGCTAGGATATTTAGAGTTGTCCCCAAAAGATCTCATTTTTTACCAAGAAGAGAGCGCATTATTAGATCTTCTGGAGAAGGGGATATCAACGAGTACGCTTGAGATTCACGCATGGCTAACTTTGCCAAGCATGGAGATTTTAGATTTAACGTTTCTTACTAGTTATGGGATCATCAAAAATGACCCTGAGTGCGTTGGCGGAATAATCGCAGCATTCCCAGGCGCCTTAAAAGGTGGGCTAAAGTACCACCCAATGCTGCTAGGCGATGACTACTTAAGAAAAATTGGGGCATTACTGGAGCTGACAATATTGTGAATTCGAAAGGTAATTTTTAATAAAATAGTTGTTGTATTTGACGGGATTATTAATTTTAGGATTTGGTCTAATTATGAGCAGACACACCATTTGGGCAGCATACATTGATCACAGATATGGTGAATTATGTGGGGATGACTCATGCACCATTGGTTGGGACGGGCCAATGAATACCTACTTTTTTCAATCGGGTGCCGAGGTTGAGGATCAGGGTGGCATGTGTCGTCCATTTATATGGATTGGCGGCTCACCCAATGAGTTTCCAAATCTAGATGAATTCTTAGTGGCTATCCGCAATGTTTTTCAAAGCCCTGATCTTGAAGGGCTGTTAGAAACTTTGGAGACTGAATCACAGGCTAGTCAATAACCAAAGTCAGTCACTAAATGGCCACCTGGATTTATCTTATACCTGTATTGCCACTATGTTGGCTTTTTAGGAGGTTAATTTCAAACCGCTACCTTTATTTCTTTTTTGTCCTGGGTGCGACTGCGGCGCACGAGTTAAGTCACTTTATCGTAGGCTTGCTTATTAATGCCAAGCCAATAGGTTTTTCACTCATCCCCCGCAGGACTGGTGACAAGGAGTGGGCATTAGGGAGCGTTAATTTTCGGAACATTCGCTGGTTCAATGGTTTGCCAGTTGGTCTGGCGCCATTGTTATTGCTAGTGCCTTTTTATGTTCGATTACCTGAGGGCTTTACGATTGAAGACTTTAAACATGCAACCGGAGGCGATCTTGTCTTTTGGTTTGCATTGGCCTATATCCTGCCCGCTGCAATCCCAAGCAAGACAGACCTTAAGATTGGCTTTGGGAGTGCTGCCCCAGCGCTGATTTTGATCGCGTTAGCCGGAGCCGCATACCTCTATAGTCGGTGACTGCGCCCCGCCCTAAAGTACGGGGGTTTATGACGTTTTCACTAAATCCATAATTTTTTATATTAATTTGTTGCTATTCCTTTTCTTATGTTATAAACTATTCAATAGTTCGGAAAACAAAAGGAAAAGAAATGGCTTCGGTGAATAAGGTGATTATTGTTGGAAATGTAGGACGCGACCCAGAAACACGTTATATGCCAAGTGGTGACGCAGTTACCAATATTTCAGTTGCAACAACAGATCGTTACAAAGACAAACAGTCGGGCGAAATGAAGGAAAACACAGAATGGCATCGCATTGCCTTCTTTGGAAAGTTAGCTGAAATCGCTGGTCAATATCTTAAAAAGGGTTCGCAGGTTTATGTTGAGGGTCGTTTACGCACGCGTAAATGGACCGACCAAAGCGGACAAGAAAAGTATTCAACTGAAATCATCGCAGAAGTAATGCAAATGCTTGGCGGTAAGCCAGCGGGAGCTTCGGACGGAAGTAGGGATGAGCCAAATCATGCTCAACCAGCAGCGAACCAAAATGATCAAAGTCAAAGTACGGCATCTTATGCTCAAGCGCGATATACCCCGCCGGCAGCTACATTAGGCGCAATAGATGATGATGTGCCATTTTGACAGACCCCCAATATTTTTATGAACGAGGAATGCCAATTAAAACTTAAGAGAGCATCGATATGGGGAGATCTATTCGTCGCCGGCAAGAGCTTGCTACAGATTGCCGAGTTATTTCTAGTTACCGTAAATGAGGTGAGAAGAACCCTTTGGGAAACAGGATTTAATTTTAATGCGTCCAAGCAGTGTAATCGACCAGTTTGGATATTAGGATTTCCAGTGCTTATGCACTACCAGCAGTATGCACATTAAGAAAGAAAACTATGCCTAAAAAAATAAACCCAAATTTGGATATAGAGCGCTTTGATGCCGTATCTCAGGTAGTTCAGGAGTTACGCTGTGAATTCCAAAGGTAATTTCTAATGAACAAACAGTTGTCTCCATTTTTACAGCGTTATTTTCAAATTATTACAGAGTTAATTTGTAATCAAGTTAGGAAATACAGGGGTATTTTCAAGCATATGCATTTTGCATGCGGTAGTGAATGTACTTCGTATTGCTGGAGATTATTTTAGCAATGGGTATATTGGTTTTGGAGGCCATCTAATTGGTGCTTGGAATTGGCTGATAGAAACTGCAAAAATTGTATTAAATGCGATTGTTAAAGAAATAAATTAAAGGTAAATAAATGAAGCTAGAGCACATCAGAGATTTTTTCGTCGATGAACTTATCGCGCTTATTAATGGTGAACGCAACATTTATCTTTGGTGTGTTTTTTCCATAGTTATTTTGGCTACTTTATTTTTTTTCTTTACCAACGCAATGATTGTGTATTCATTTTTTAAAAGGTAAATTTCCTCGTCAGCCTTATTTGGATATTGCCCCTGGTATTGATGTAACCATCATATTTACAGAGACTGCAATTCTGAAACCAAACAACTAAAAGCGCCAGCAAAAGCGTCATTATTTCAAGAAACAATAAGGGGAATTCATTTTGATGAAGAAGTTATTAATAGCGGCAATTACTAGCGCAGTATTCACAACCGCATTTGCTCAACAAGAGCTGCAAGGCTTTCAAGATCGCAAGTTGGTGATTCTAAATTTCGCTCAAGAGTATGCCGAAAAAACGGCTCTTGATGCCGATACCATTTCAACTAAGAAATATTCGCCCAATGTTCTCTGGTCGACCTTGGAGGTACAAGGCCACAACCAATTGGGGCTGGGTAAATGGGTTCCAGGAGTTAATGATTTAACAGGCGAGCAAATTTCAATGATCGATTTTGAAAAGATAGATTTCAGCGAATTTTATCGACAGTTTCCTGAGGTTAATTAATGGCACATTTTATTGATAGGGAAGGCATTTCCATGCCCAGCGATGTGATTGCACAAGATAAACCTAATGCGCCGGATGCTTTTATTGTGTTTGATTCGGGTAGGGCTTTTCGCAAATTTACAAAACCGTTAGAGGATCACAAGAATGCACAGAATATTGCAAGTTCAAATTTAAACCCTTTTGTAGGCATTACACGGGAATTTGGCGATGCTATTTTGGCCAATTGCACCACCCACATCTTACTAAGACCTGAAAAATAATGCGTGGCCTAAACATACGATGTGATTTTGCGCTTAACAATGTGCTATTTGATTCCGATCCGGAAAATTTAACCTACTTCAAGCGCAAACAAAAGGCGGCCTATGAAGCGCAAATCATGGGTAAGTTGGCCGCATGGGAAATAGAGCAAACTTGTCCATTTCTATTTGCTGATGAGCCTTTGCTGGCCACGCAATTTGCATGGGGATTGCACAAAAGTTTGTCTTTAGGTATAAATGAATTGGTTGAAGAAATTGCGAGCGAGGCCAATAAAGGCTGCGGTCAGATTTATGAGTTGTTTTGTGAACGATTTAGCGAGGCCATTGACGGGTATCTTTCTCGCTCATCATCATTTCGTCCAGAATTTATCGAGGAATTTATGAGGGTTGCACTTTTGTGAATTCCAAAGGTAATTTCTAATGAACAAACAGTTTTCTCCATTTTTACAGCGTT
>CAIYZI010000741.1 GCA_903930665.1 uncultured beta proteobacterium | reverse complement strand
CGACGTTCGCAACAGCATTCTTTTATTCGGATTGAGTAAGTTTTGCCACCCTATGGCCAATCTCACATTTAGCATGATTCGGCTCACAGATCCCTTGGTTTCACTCACACTTTCATTGGATAGTCTCACACAAAGACATTTAAGTAGTTGAAAACATTGATGTTTTTCAAGGTAAAGGTATTAAAGTATTTAAAGCTTTTTATAAAAGAGAAAGGCAGAGGCTGTGGATAACATCCAAAAGCCAAGGTTAGGACTTCCAAAGTCAGCTCAAAGGACGCACAATTGGCAGAACAAGCGAAATTTCACGTAAAGCAGGAAAAAATACATGTCCATCAAAAAAATGCCGGAGTCACGGGTAAGCCTAGAAGATCTAATTTCTGCATCAGGCAGAGTGGGCGCCGTTATTGAAAGTGTGCGTGGAACTATGCTCGCCCCCGACGCTAGAAAACGCGCTCCCACTTTCAGCACTAATCAGGTGGCAACTGTTTGTGGTCTTGAAAAGGCACAAATGGATTATCGAGTGAAGAAAGGTGACTTGCCAACTGGCGAAATGGAGAGCGGCCATCGTCGTAAGTTCAGCCTGGAGGACACCAGAACTTGGGCGCGGTCCATTCGCAGCAAATCCATGCGCCCTGATCAAGGTGAGGCCATAACAATTTCCGTAGCCAATTTCAAAGGCGGAGTAACAAAGACTACCACTGCAGTCACACTCGCCCAAGGCTTAAGTCTGCGTGGTCATAAGGTATTGGTTATTGACACCGACCCTCAAGGCTCGATGACGACACTTTTTGGGTTGCTCCCGGATGTGGACGTCTCTGACGATCAAACGATTTTGAGTCTTTGCTATGGAACAGAAGTGTCTATTGACTACGCGATTACGCCGACTTACTGGAGTGGCATCGATATAGTGCCCGCCAATTTAGCGTTGTACTCTGCCGAATTCGCCCTCCCTTCCAGACAAAAAACGGAGGGCTCATTCGAATTTTGGAATGTGCTCAACAATGGGATTGATGCGGCCAGAACAAAGTATGACGTGATCATTCTTGACACCTCCCCTTCCCTCTCTTACCTGACCATCAACGCCCTACTCGCTTCAGATGGCCTTATCATGCCGCTGCCACCAAGCACGCTGGACTTCACATCCAGCGGTCAGTTCTGGAACCTCTTTAATGACCTGACGGCGAACCTTGTCACCAATCGTGGCAAGACCAAGAGCTTTGATTTCGTCGACGTGCTTCTTGCGAGAGTTGATGCGAACGACGCGTCTTCAAGTGTGGTCCGCGAGTGGATCACCGCGGCTTATGCTGGCATGGTCTTGCCGGTTGAAATTCCCAAGACGGCACTCACTGCCAGTGCAAGTGCCGAGTTCGGGACTGTTTACGACACAGATCCAACATCTATTAACGCGCGGACCTACCGGCGTGCATACGACGCTTATGAGCGTGTCGTAGAGCTTGTTGAAGAACAAATCATTACAGCGTGGAAACGTCAATTAGGAGAGCAGCATGGCGCTTAAAGACAAGGCAGCGAAGATCGATCTGAGCCAAATAGGGCTGTCTTCAGGGATCCGAGGGCAGGGCTCAAAGACCGCGATCGGGATGCATGCGGATGCGCTGTTTCGTGATGAAAAGGTATCTGCTGAAAACGTTGCACTCAAGCAAAAGCTGGCCGAGTTCGATGGTGCTACCGCGACCCGTCTGCTTGACCCGAAGATGATCAAGCCCAGTAAGTGGGCGAACCGAAACGAGTTGTCTTATGCAGGGACAGATTTCGATGAACTGAAGCAAGAAATTGAAACCGCCGGTGGCAATATTCAGCCAATCAAAGTTCGCCCATCGAGGTCGGTTGCTGGCGAGTACGAGCTTGTTTTTGGTCATCGCCGCCATCGCGCTTGCCTAGAGCTTGGCATAAATGTTTTGGCGGTCATCGAAGATTTGGATGACACAGAACTTTTTTGTCAGATGGATCGGGAGAACAGGGCACGTGCTTCTTTGAGTCCATGGGAGGTGGGTATCACTTATGCCAAGGCACTTGACGAAGGTCTTTTCCCATCCGCTCGCAAGCTGTCTGAAGCGGCTGCAATTGACCTTAGCCAGTTGGGCAAGGCGCTGGCTTTGGCTAGGCTGCCGGCAGATGTCATTGCGGCTTTCCCAAGCCCTTTGGATCTTCAGTACCGCTGGGCTTCTTTGCTTACACCAGCCATCCAAAAGGATCCGGACTTGATTCTTGCTCGTGCCAAGGAGCTGCGCTCATCGACGGAAAAACTTAGTTCTGCCCAGGTTTTAACGCGACTCCTGGAGGGGGGTGGAACCGTTCCACCCCCCTCTCCAAAGAAGGTTTTGATAAAGGGCAAAGACGGCCAAACAGGCGAACTCAAGCTCGACGCAGCAAAGAAATCTGCAGTCATCAGTCTGGCTAACATTGAGCCCAAACGCTTCAATGAGATTGAGAAAGCCATTAAAGCCTTGTTAACCTGAGTACAAATTTGCCTTTTGAAAAAAGGGGGGTGGAACCGTACCACCCCCCCCTTTTTTTTGCCGAAAATTGTCGACCGTGCTGCCAATTAATACTTCGGCATTCTCTCTAAAAGTGCGGCAGATTGTCGCAATCCTCTGAAAACTGATTCCGCAATCCAATCAGGAAAACGTTCCGGCAACCGGCTCCCCATGGCTTCGATCACCGTTGGAGTTGCTGCCAATACCCGCCCAATCACACCCTCTGCATCAACCCGATCAAAGCATTTGCCCGCCATGCTGTTGAAGTGCCGGCGCTGGATATCCTTGAATAGATAGTGCTTGTTCTTGCCCAAAACGGCCATGGCCATCTTGGCCTTGAACATCGAGAACTGGTTCGTCCCATGCCCCTCAACCGGCCAGATCGACATAACGTCATACAGCGGCGTGAGCGCGTAGCGGCCTTGTGGAAGTACCCTGATGCTGAAGTTCTTGGCGTGGCCATCCGGTGCTGCCAACATCCAAAACAAGAGCTGAGTCGTAAGCAGGGTAGTGAGGTCGTTCTCGCCTTGGATGGAGCCCTTGAGAATACCCGTGAGGTCAGCCAAGCCTGGCCCGCCATCGCTTTCATACTTAAGGTGTGATGGAACTCCCATGACCTGGCAGAAGTCTTCCTGCGGCAAGCGCATTATCCAGTCACCACTGGAATGCAGTTGCCGATCGAACCGTTCCACACTCAACACCTTCTGACTGCCAAAGTTCAGGATCTCTGTTTTGGCTACAGGCAAACCGAACTCAGCGAGCAGGTTCATGCAAAGCCATTCGTTCTCGACCGACGTGCTGAAGTCCGCCTCGCGGTGTCCAACCATGCCAATGGGTAGCTTCAAGATATGGGTCGTCGGTGTCGAGCCATGGGGCCGCATCCATTGGCCTTGGTGCCAGAGTAGGGCGGTTTTTTCCTGGACACCTGCAAGGGAGATGCGCAGGTCATCCTGGTCGTTTAGGTTGCCCATGGGACCACTGCGGGTGGGCTGAATCAACAAGGATTCAATGTCGGATTCAGAAAGCGGTGTGCCCTTGATCGATTGAACATCTGTGGGTGATTCGCCTTCGCCGAGCAACTGCACAGCACCGACACAGTCCCGTCCAATGGCCTGGAGCAGGTCAAACGACTCAACACTTTCAGTCTTGAATCGGGTAGCAATCCGTAGACGAATGGTTTCGCTATCGGGTAGCAGGTTGTCGAAGAAGTTGCGGACCCGATCTCCATTGAGTGCACCATCGCCGGTAAAGGGTAGGGACAGCGAAAGAGGGCGCCCAGCAGGGGAACTCATCCACCCGGAGTCGTATTGCAGGTTGTGCTCACCGCGGCGGTTAAAGGTCCAGGTGCCGACCCGTTGGCCATTGGTCCATACGGAGAGGGTGCGGGAGTGTGATGGGCGACCCATGGTTCACCACTCCTGGCCGGTCGGGAGTGGCTGCTTGCTTTCAGGGGCGCCTTTGGGTTGGATTACGAGCTCCAATTGCAGGGTGGCGCAAATAGACAGCAGTTGGTCCAAGCGAATAGAGGCGGGATCTAACTCCATGGCCGACATGCGACTCTGGCTCAAATTCAGTCGGCGGGCCAGTTCAGTTTGGGACAGTCCAGCCGACTTGCGGGCTGCTTGCAGGAGCGGCGCCAGCTGGTCAGAAATGGAGAGAATTTGTTGCATGACAGGGTTCTCCTATGGGAATCATTCGTGGAGCACAGGTAGCAGCCACACGGGTATTTTTAATATAGTTGTTTAACAGGTAAAAGTCAAATAACTGTATTACAGGTATTTATGGTGCGCTGAATCAACCAGGTTCAATACGCGCAGAGGCTTGTTGGAAATCGGACCCAGTCAGAAGCGGGGTGAAGGATTCGCTGGGGAGCAGGGCCGGGTGGAGTGGCGGCCGATATATCCACCGTGGGGCGATCAAATCAGCCTGTTAGGGACTTGGCTGGATG
>CAIYZI010000740.1 GCA_903930665.1 uncultured beta proteobacterium | reverse complement strand
TGTTGTAAATACTGCCATAAACAACAGAAAACTCAACTTCTTAAATGTACGAATCTAAGGGGATACTACACTGGGTTTTCATGGTGGCTACAGCGACCACCGATGCTCGGTCCAAGGTTATTTTAAGACTATCTGCCAGTGATCACTCAAGAACCCACTGACATGATCTAAGTGAATAAGCCCCGTCTCTTTGGATCTATATTTCCCCAAAGCTATTCGGACTGCATCACTTATTAGCCAGTCAGATCACTTAATTCAAGGCCTTTGGCCAGAGCAACAAAATATGGATTTTCAAATCCCATCTTGCCATAATGCAATTGCTCTCCCATCATATTGACAACCTTTCCTCCCGCGGATCTCAGAATGGCATCACCTGCAGCAATATCCCACTCCATCGTTCGGCCAAGGCGTGGATAAAGGTCAGCCTGGGCATCGGCAATTAAACACAACTTGAGGGACGAGCCAATTGCTTTTGACTTACTTATTTGCGCCTTTTTTAGAAAGGCTATGATCGCTTCATGATCGGCATGCGAACGACTTTGAACCATCACGAGACCCACTGGATTGGGGGCGTTACTTGAAATAGGGGTTAGCCCTTTACCCACCCGGAGGTCCTCCTTAAATGCTCCCACTCCAATTGCTCCAGCATAAAGAGATCCTAGAGCTGGGGCATAGACCACTCCTGCCACTGGACTACCATTTTCAATTAGCCCAATATTGACCGTAAATTCGCCGTTCCGATTAATGAACTCTTTAGTGCCATCCAATGGATCGACGAGCCAAAAGCGATCTGCCCCGTGAAAATTGAGTCTGATACCAGCAGATTCCTCGGAAACGATCGGAATGGAAGCATCAAAGCTTTTTAACTTAGCCAGAATAGCTGCATCCGCAAGGGTGTCTGCCCACGTGACGGGTGAGCCATCTTCCTTGCTAGCAAATTCAATTGGATCAACGTAAATCTTTAAAATGAGCTCGCCCGCCTCTAATGCAATTGAGCGCATGACGCCTAAAAGGGCAGATCGATCTTGCGCGATAGGATTGGTCAATTGACTCATTTTCTCTTCCTAAAACATCATTATGGATTTTGTGTAACTATAGGCAAACTATAATCTGAATCTAGCCTAGAGGGCAATTTCCAACGAGACCGACCATGACAACATTAACGCACCTTCAGATGCTTGAAGCAGAAAGCATAGAAATACTTCGTGAAGTAGTCGCAGAAACCCAAAATCCAGTCATGCTCTACTCAATTGGCAAAGATAGCTCGGTGATGCTTCACCTTGCACGCAAAGCCTTTTTTCCAGCACGCCCCCCTTTCCCCCTTTTACATGTGGATACCAACTGGAAATTTAAAGCTATGTACGAGTTTCGCGATCGCATTGCACGCGAATCAGGGATGGATTTACTCATTCACACCAATCCCGATGGAATTGCCCAGAACATTAACCCCTTTAAAGATGGCTCGGCTATTCATACCGATGTAATGAAGACCCAAGGCCTTAAGCAGGCATTGGATAAATTTAGGTTTGATGCGGCCTTTGGAGGGGCTCGGCGAGACGAAGAAAAATCGCGCGCAAAGGAGCGTATTTTTTCATTTCGTTCCAACCAGCACCGCTGGGATCCAAAAAATCAACGGCCAGAATTATGGGATTTATACAACACTAAAAAACACTCCGGTGAGACCATTCGTGTATTTCCAATCTCCAACTGGACAGAACTCGATGTGTGGCAATACATTCAACTCGAAAATATTCCCATCGTACCTCTGTATTTTGCTCAAATGCGCCCCGTTGTTGAGCGTGGTAACAGCCTAATTATGGTCGATGACGACAGAATGCCTCTTAACGTAGGCGAAACACCAATGCAAAAAATGGTCCGCTTTAGAACGCTTGGCTGCTACCCCTTAACCGGTGCTATTGAATCTAGTGCAACGAGTTTGAGCGGGGTTATTCAAGAAATGCTTCTGGCCAGAAGTTCCGAGAGGCAGGGTCGAGTCATAGATCAAGACCCAAGCGATTCCATGGAAAATAAAAAGCAAGAGGGATATTTCTGATGACTACTAATCTTGACCTTATTGCAACCGATATCGACACCTATCTCGAACAACACCGTCAAAAAACACTTCTACGTTTTATTACTTGTGGCAGTGTAGATGATGGCAAAAGTACCTTAATCGGTCGCTTGCTGTATGACTCGCAATCACTCTTTGAAGATCAAATTAGTACCATTGAGGCGGAATCGCGCAAATGGGGTACGCAAGGAAACAATCTCGATTTTGCGCTTTTGCTCGATGGCCTCTCGGCTGAGCGTGAGCAAGGAATCACAATTGATGTAGCTTACCGATTCTTTTCAACCGAGAAACGAAAATTCATCGTTGCCGACACACCAGGGCACGAACAGTACACCCGCAATATGGTTACCGGAGCCTCTACAGCTGATGCCGCCATTATTCTGATTGATGCCCGCAAAGGCATTCTCACGCAAACTCGTCGACACAGTTTCTTAACTCATCTTTTAGGAATTCAACATCTCATTATCGCCATTAATAAGATGGATTTAGTGGACTACGGTCAGCCTGTGTTTGAGGCTATTTGTGCAGAATATCAGCGCTTTGCAGACCAACTTGGCATAAAGAATTTAAGCTACATTCCCATGAGCGCATTGCATGGTGAAAATATCATCAGTCGCAGCGAAAATCTGAGCTGGTACGATGGCAATACGCTATTGGGATTATTGGAGACGGTCCCAACACAAGCAGGTGCAATGCAAGCTAAGCCGTTTCGCTTGCCTATTCAACTAGTAAATCGTCCCAATCTGGATTTTCGTGGCTTTGCTGGCACAATTGCCAGTGGCACTATTCGGGCCGGTGATCGTATCCGCGTTCAACCTAGTGGTAAAGAAAGTATAGTAAAAAAGATTGTTTCTTTTGACGCAGACTTAGCTCAAGCAGTCGCTGGACAGGCAATCACCATTACCCTAGATGATGAAATCGATATTTCACGCGGCGATATACTCTCCCAAGCCAATGAACCTGCTGAAGTGGCCGATCAATTCGAGACTAGTATTATCTGGTTGCACGAAGAGCCCCTACTTCCGGGGCGTCAATATTGGATGAAAATTGGCAAGCAAACAGTTACTGCGACTATTACCACCCTCAAACATGAGGTCAATATCAACAATTTTGAACACCTTGCCACGAAATCGTTGAGTCTAAATGGAATTGGGGTGGCCAACATCCTCCTAGATCGCCCCATACCCTTTGATCCCTATACCGAAAATAAAACAACTGGCGGATTCATTTTAATTGATCGTATGACCAATAGCACCGTAGGTGCTGGACTAATCCACTTTGCATTAAGGCGCTCCCATAATATTCATCTGCAATCGCTAGACATTAACAAAGCAGCGCGAGCAAAATTAAAATTTCAAAATCCAAAAGTGATTTGGTTTACTGGCCTATCGGGCTCAGGAAAATCAACGATTGCGAACTTGGTTGAGAAAAAACTATACCAACTCGGCAGGCATACTTATCTACTGGATGGGGAGAATATTCGTCATGGTTTAAATCAGGATTTAGGATTTACCGATGAAGATCGGGTTGAGAATATCCGCCGAATTGCAGAGGTTTC
>CAIYZI010000739.1 GCA_903930665.1 uncultured beta proteobacterium | reverse complement strand
GACTGTGATGCTTTAGTCATCGTGACCGAGTGGAAAGCCTTCCGTAGCCCAGATTTTGAAGTATTAATGCAAAAACTCAAGCGCGCCATTATTTTTGATGGCCGTAACCTATATGAGCCTGCCGCTATGCAAGAATTGGGTATTGAATACCATGGTATTGGGCGGCATAACTAGGCAAGTTAAATTAAGCTACGTTAAATCTAGTAATTTAAGTCAGCAAGTACATTTAGAACATCAAGTCATTTAATAAAAGAAAAAGTCTTCACGTGGAAAAAGCTAACCGAGAACAATTTTCTAAAGCCCGCTTATTGGTGGTGGGTGATGTCATGTTGGATCGCTATTGGTTTGGTGACACGCACCGAATCTCTCCTGAGGCGCCAGTTCCAGTAGTCCAGGTTGGAAAAATTGATGAGCGCCTAGGAGGCGCTGCTAACGTTGCCCGTAACGTCGCCGCTCTTGGTGCAAAGACAACGATTTTAGGTGTTGTAGGTCAGGACGAGTCAGGACAACGGGTTTCTGAATTACTTAAATCGAGCGGTGTTGATAGCCAGCTGGAGATTGATGCCAAAGTTCCCACGACTGTAAAACTGCGGGTGATTGCCCGTCAGCAACAATTAATTCGTTTGGATTTTGAAGAGACTCCTAGTGAAGCTGCTTTAGCTCACAAACTAGAGCGCTATGAAAAATTACTTGGCGATGCTGATGTCGTTATTTTGTCGGACTATGGCAAAGGTGCATTAGGTCAAGTTGCATTAATGATCGAGCAGGCTAAAGCACAACATAAAGTCATCTTGGTTGATCCTAAAGGCGATGACTATGAAAAGTATCGTGGCGCTACCGTTTTAACGCCTAATCGTAGTGAGTTGCGTCAGGTTGTTGGTCAGTGGACTAGCGAAGAGGATTTAACCCGTAGAGCGCAGGATTTACGTCGCTCACTAAATCTTGAGGCATTACTTTTAACTCGCCCTGAAGAGGGGATGAGTTTGTATACAGAAGCAGGCGTTAGTCATGTCAAGGCGCAGGCGCGTGAAGTGTTTGATGTATCGGGCGCTGGCGATACTGTTATTGGTACTTTGGCGGTAGCTTTAGCCGCTAAATGGCCATTGGAAAAAGCCATGGCCTTGGCTAATCGTGCTGGTGGAATTGTTGTTGGGAAGCTTGGCACGGCAACCGTTACTTCTGAGGAATTGCAATGACCATTATTGTCACTGGGGCGGCTGGATTTATTGGCGCCAATATTGTTCAAGCGCTCAATGCGCGTGGCGAAAAAAATATTATCGCGGTTGATGATTTACGTCCTGCTGATAAGTATCGCAACTTAGCGGATTTAGACATCATTGACTATCTTGATAAGGATGAGTTTTTAGATGCCTTTAGAAGTGGTCGCTTTGGTAAAGTTCAAGCGGTTTTTCATGAAGGTGCTTGTTCTGACACCATGGAAACTGACGGTATTTTCATGATGGCGAATAACTATCGCTACACCATGGATTTGCTTGATATCTGTACAGAGCAAAAAGTGCAATTGTTATATGCTTCATCAGCAGCAACTTATGGTGGATCCGATATATTTGTTGAAAGTCGTGAGCATGAAAAGCCATTGAATATTTATGGCTACTCTAAGTTCCTATTTGATCAAGTGATGCGTAAGCGTTTTGCTGAAAACGCTAATACTGCACAAGTAGTAGGCTTTCGCTACTTTAATGTTTATGGTCCACGCGAATCCCATAAGGGTCGCATGGCTTCCGTAGCCTTTCATCAATACCATCAGTACAAAAAAGATGGTCATGTAAAACTCTTTGGTGAGTATGGCGGCTATGGCCCTGGTGAGCAAAGTCGTGACTTTGTCTCCGTTGAAGACGTCGTTAAAGTAAATCTATTCTTCTTAGATCATCCTGAAATTAGCGGAATCTTTAATTTGGGTAGCGGCCGCGCTCAACCCTTTAATGATGTGGCGCATGCAGTAGCAAACGCTATGCGAAAGCTTGATAACGCGCAACCTGCGACCCTTCAAGAATTAGTTAAAGAAAAAGCTATTGAGTACATTGCTTTTCCAGATGCGCTTAAAGGGAAATACCAGTGTTTTACTCAAGCTGATTTAACCAAGCTACGCGCCGCAGGATATACAGAGCCATTCTTAAATGTTGAGCAAGGTGTAGGTCGCTATATCGATTGGTTATCTGCTAATGAAGGCTTTTTGGCGAGTCCTTTAGATAGCAAGTGAGCATGATGATGGGTAAGTATTTATTAGCACTTGCCCTTTGTCTTTTTAATCTGAGTGTTTTAGCTCAGGTTTTTGATGTTCCTCATGCTGATGAGGCATCTACAAGGACCCTTTTAGTTTCGACTTCCAATCCTCGCGCTTTAGTCGTACTTTTTCCAGGTGGAGGAGGAATGGTTGGAATTTTTGATAATGGCTCCGTAAGAAGTCGCCACACTTTCGTGCGTTCTATGGGTTTATGGGCTCAATATGATATCGATGCAGTATTGGTTGATACACCATATGATCTTGGCGATTTAAGACGTGGAAACCTGCGCGGTCGCGAAGATCATTTGACGCGGGTTAATGAAGTGATCAAGTTTTATCAAAATAAATTGCATCTACCGATTTGGATTTTCGGGCATAGCATGGGTACTTCAACAGTAACAAATTACTTGAATTTTTCGTCATCATTAGCAGCTCAGGTAAAGGGTGGAATAATTGCTGGAACCATTCAAACGGCAATGTTGAATGATGAAGTTAGTGTCCCCATATTGGCGATTCACCATAAAGATGATGCTTGTTCTGGTACTCCGGTTTCGGCTTCAGAAAGTATTATTTTTAATAGACCCAAAAAATTTATTTCTCAATTAGAGATTGTTGATGGCGGGATTAGCCAAGGCAATGTTTGTGATTCTTTCGCCTATCATGGCTTTAATCAAACTGAACCAGAGTTGGTTAAACGCGCTGCTCAGTTTATCTTGAGTCATTAGTGCTTTCATTTTATTTCCTGCTCCGTAAGAATTTACTGAGGGCAATAGGCGTAAATATTGATTGGCTTGTCATTTAGAAAATTTCGTCAACCACCCGCCCATGATCCTCGTTGTAATCGATCCATGCACATTTAATGTCTGTGGATTTTTTATTGACTAACGGAGGATAAATGATCAAAAAACGCACAATATTAGAATCGGGTGGCCTCATAAAAACGATGGTGCTTTGGGCTGTATTAGGATTTTCAGGCGCATTTGCTACGCCGATTAATGTCAATACCGCG
>CAIYZI010000738.1 GCA_903930665.1 uncultured beta proteobacterium | reverse complement strand
TATTGGAGTTTATAAGGCTTGCACCCTTCTAGGGCGTAGGTAGCACGCTCGAGTTTAGCTGGGCAGACCAAACCCCTCTTATTGTTGTAGTTACGAAAGTTGTTTCAGGCTGTTCTATTGGCTCGATTGTGAGTTGATCATGGTGTTGGCTTGTCCATCCCCATTGGTTACATAGAGTTGGATGATGCGTTGAATCTGTATGAACGCGGCAATATGTAGAAGTAATCCGAATTAATTTGAATCATTATCCCCCTGCGGGGCGGTTTTGCTGGACACTGAAATTTTATGATCGATAGACATTCAAATATCAAGGTTGGTTTAGACGCCGTATTGACCAACGAGACTTGTTTTATGATGGGTACTTCCGTGGTCTTCCCATTAAATTTATTATTGAATGAACCACAGAGGCTATTAATTTATGAAAAAACTATTCTTTTTATCGGGCTTTATATTTGTTGCCATTGGTGGTGCCATATATTTTGCTGTAGCATTCTATAGAGAAAGATATGCACCAGAAATATATACCCCTACTGATTGGGCGCTTGTAAATATCGTGGGCACCAATTCAGCGGGATACGTTTATATCTCTTACTTGCCAAAATCAATAAAAAGCAAAGTGGATGTGATTCAGGTTGATGAGAATTATGAATTTAAAATGGCGCATAGTAAAACTGCCGACCAATATCCATCAGTGAAGTTCACAAAAGAATATAACTGCAAAACAAATGAATTTAGAATTATTTCATTTTCTGCATATTCACAATCCCATAATCAGGGGGACATACTTGCTTCTAGCAATAATATAGGCGCTTGGAATCCTAGCACCTGGATAGCAATTAAGTCTGACACACCAGAGTCAATGCTTTTACCAATTTTTTGTGGTGGTAAGTAATCTTTTACTACAAAAAACTAGGAAAGCATTTTATATCGACTTAGATTTTCTAATCATGCTCACCATGCGCATAAAGGCATAAGCAAAACCCCAAAAAAGTATTGCTGGAAAAATGCTCAATACAGCAATATTTTTCCACTGAGGCGCTAATACCATTTGCCTTGTATCAGACTGCTCGGTACTGCAAATACTTAAATTCTGATTGTTCAACTTCTGCTGCTCAACAATACAGTCTTGATAGGTTAATTTCCCCGCTTCTGTTGCAACTGAGTTAAAGCCGCTATAAAGATAAACGCTCATCCCAAGCGCCCAAGCGAACGAAAAAATAATTGCAATTTTCTGCCACAATTTTAATTTCAGACTCATCTCTTTTCCAGTTTATTGAAGTAAGGTTGGTTTGGCTGACGAGGCATTCGAGTTAAATGCATTAGTCACGCTAATCGTCCCGCTACCCGTTAAGGCAATATTATTTGAAACAATATTCCCTATAGGTAAAGTAGCCCCTGCGCTACCAGTTAAGTTAACAGCAGCGGTAGGTGCATAAATATTTCCATTAAATGTAGATGACCCGCTGCCGACAATATTGATTGCATTGCTATTGCTAGCGGGTTGGAAAAATAACATGCCTGCATCTGCGCCAGTTGTCGGTGCTGAGAGATTAAATCCCCCGCTTCCAGTAGCATTAATGGAAGCCGATGGATAAGTGGAGTTCCCTGTATTGTAGATAACAACACCGGTGCCGCTTACATTCCCGCTACCCGTAAAGTCTGCGCCACCGCCAAAAATGACATAGTTGCCTGATCCCATAGTCACTGCTCCGCTACCTACAATATTAATGCCGCTACCATAAATGACATAATTTCCAGGATTAAAGCTAACAGTAGCAGAACCACTTGTAGAGATCCCATTGTAGTAGCCAGGATTGAGTGTGATATTGCCACTACCAGCATTAGAAATCCCACCGCAATAATTGCCTGATGGCACTGTATGGGCAACGCTACCTGAATAACTCAGTAAAGTGCTTTGAGTGCAAACGCTTGGAGGGGGAGCGGTAAAGGAGGGAGCTGATTCATTTACAAATGGATCGGTCGAAGGAGTGGTTACATGAGTCGTAGGGCTAATTGTTCCACTACCTACATTGCTCACACTACCCATAACCTTGATAGAATTTGCCGTGATTTTTCCACTACCAACATTACTGATGGATGTGCCCGTTTGGTTGACTCCGATTCCACAATTTACAGTGGTGAGAGTACCGCTACCAGTCACGCTAATTCCTACCCCAGAAGTGCCAAGGGCAAGCATACAAGGATTTTGTGCAGTCATGCCTGCAATTGCATAAGCATTTAAAGTTAATATGGGGATGCCCAAAACATTCAAAAAAAATGTATCCCAAGTTGATGTCACGGTTGCTGACGCACATTTATTTTGAGTACTTGGATTGGGGCAAAGACTATTATCCCCAGGATTAACGATGGTCACCGTAAAGTTATAAGGGTTGGTTAGCGGGTAGACATTCCCGCCGTTAGTTGGGCATAGAATTGACGAAGGATTTACCACGCAGGCTAACGCACTCGAATCGGCAACTTGTTGAAGTTGTGTGCGTTTAAGGAACATAAATCCCCCATCAATTGCAAAACCTGCAAAAGCGAGTAGCACAACCAAAATTAAGGCAACAGTAATAAGAACTGCGCCTTCTTCATTCTTCTTAAAGCCGGTCATTTAATCCCCTCATGTGCTTAAATATTAGAACTACTTTAAGCACTTAGACTAGCTAAATATACATCCATTTTGTAAAAAAATAGCCTTTAGAGCAATAAACATACTTAAAAAAGCGCAAAAATTGCCTGTAGTCAAATTAATCACCAATTCCAAAAAATCGCAAAAGAGGTTTAGCAATTAAGAGTTTCCGTTAACGACTTAAATAACTCTTGTGATTGGTGTCGTAGTGAAATTAACAGGAGCATCTCTCTGTACTATTTTTCAGTTCATTACTGTGAAAGTTTGAATATCGCTGGGCTTGTAAGGCAAATAGGTTTTTTCTCCTCTCTAGCGTAATTTTTTATGTATTGATAGGTCACTTAAGGGTCGTTACCAGTAACTTACGCATTGGTATCATTCTTTAGTAAATCTGCTTGTTCATTCTTGTAGTCCACTAGCATTTGATCTATCTCATAGACTGAAGGGTC
>CAIYZI010000737.1 GCA_903930665.1 uncultured beta proteobacterium | reverse complement strand
GGACTGGGTCTTACCTTGGCGCAAACCTTTGTACAGCAACACCAAGGTTTTATTGCCTGCGATAGCCGGCCTGGCCAAACAGATTTTCACATTCAAATTCCATACCGTAAGTAGGAGAAAACATCATGAAATCAATTTGGATCGTAGATGATGACCAATCCATTCGTTGGGTTTTAGAAAAGGCCCTCGCAAGAGAGAATATTTCTCACAGGAGCTTCTCAAATCCCAATGATGTTCTCAATGCCTTAGAGAAGGAATCTCCGCAGGTCTTGATTTCTGACATTCGCATGCCTCGCGGCAATGGCTTAGATCTCTTGCAGCATGTCAAAACGACTCATCCATTGCTTCCGGTAATCATCATGACAGCGTATTCTGATTTGGATTCTGCTGTTGCTTCATTTCAAGGTGGGGCATTTGAGTATTTGACCAAACCGTTTGATATTGATAAGGCTATTGAGCTGATTCGCCGTGCTATTGAGCAGAGCGAGCGTAGCCAGGCAGGCGGAAAAGAATTGAGCGGGTGGAGACAAGACTCCGCTGAAATCATCGGCCAGGCACCAGCTATGCAGGAAATCTTCCGCTCAATTGGTAGGCTTGCGCAATCCCATGCAACCATCCTGATTACTGGAGAGTCCGGAACAGGTAAAGAGTTAGTTGCCCACGCCCTGCATAAGCACAGCCCACGCGCTAAAGGCCCATTCATCTCTTTTAGTACTTCTGCCGTTCCTAAAGAGCTTCTGGAGTCCGAGTTATTTGGCCATGAAAGAGGTGCTTTTCCTGGGGCGCAGACTTTAAAAAGAGGGCGCTTTGAGCAAGCTGATGGTGGCACCTTATTTTTAGATGAAATTGGTGATGTTCCATTTGATCTACAAACCCGTTTATTACGCGCTTTAACGGATGGTCATTTTTATCGGGTTGGCGGTCAAGATCCCATCAAGGCCAATGTCCGTATTATTGCTTCTACTCATCACAATTTGGAGTCTCGTGTAGCTGCCGGGTTGTTTAGAGAGGATCTGTTGCATCGATTAAATATTATTCGCTTGCGCATGCCTGCCTTGCGGGAGCGTTCAGAAGATATTCCGGCATTAGCGAAGTTTTTCATGTTGAGTTGCGCCAAATCCTTGGGTGTAGAGCCTAAGAAGCTTTCTGATGAAGTCCTAAGAGAAATCAGTGGCATGCCATTTCCGGGTAACGTTCGCCAATTGGAAAATCTTTGCCATTGGCTGACAGTGATGTCCCCATCTAATGTGATCGGTATATCCGATTTACCAAAAGACATTATTGGGGCAGCGATTGATGAACCTTTGATTATTCAAGGTGAATCAAGCCCAGGTAATCCTGCAATGGCAAGACCAGTATCAACAGATTGGGAGAGTGGCTTAGGTCGTCTTGCCGTCAAAATGTTACAAGATGGTGAAACTGAAGTGTATGACGCCTTATGTTCTAAGTTTGAAAAAGCGGTATTGAAGGCTGCCTTGGAAGTGACGCGAGGTCGCAGGGTTGAAGCAGCGCAGCGTCTTGGAATAGGGCGCAATACCATTACCAGAAAGTTGCAGGAGTTGGGTATCGATGACTGATTCAATTCGGATAGCCGCATGGAATGTGAACTCCTTAAAGGTTCGGCTTCCACAGGTATTACGCTGGCTTCATGATCAAGAGTTAGCTAATAAACCTATTGATGCACTTTGTCTACAAGAGCTTAAGCTCACAGACGACAAATATCCCCATAAAGAATTAGAAGCGGCGGGCTATCTCAGTCTTGTTGCAGGGCAAAAAACCTATAACGGTGTAGCAATTATTGTCCGCCGCGCTGCATTGGCGCCCATGGCTTCTGATCTTGAGACAGCTTTTTTAAATCCTGTTCGTAATATTCCCGATCATGTTGATGAGCAGCAACGCATTTTGGCTGCAACAGTTTGCTTTAAGGGAATGCAGGCTATTCGTCTGGTCTCTGCTTACTTCCCTAATGGCCAGTCACCGGATAGTGACAAGTTTGTTTATAAGCTGGCATGGCTTGATGCTTTATCTGGCTGGATTCGAGGCGAACTTGAGTCGCATCCTCGTTTAGTACTTTTGGGGGATTTTAATATTGCCCCTACAGATATTGATGTGCATGATCCAGCTGCATGGGTTGGTCAAAATTTAGTCTCCCCACCAGAGCGCACGGCATTTGGTGTCTTACTATCCCTTGGCCTGCATGATTCTTTTAGAATGTTTGAGCAGCCACCTAAGACTTTTAGTTGGTGGGACTACAGAATGATGGGATTTCGGCGTAATGCTGGCATGCGTATTGATCACATTCTCATTAGCGATGCTTTAAAAGAGAAATGCGTCGCCAGTAAGGTGGATAAGGAGCCGCGTAAATGGGAGCAACCTTCTGACCATGCCCCCGTGATTGCGGAAATTCAAGTCTGATGAGGTCTTATAAAGACTCATCAGACTTCATTGCATTTCAGCTTTAAGCTAAACCACCGTGTCGAAGTAGGGCGTCAATGCTGGGCTCTCTACCGCGAAATGCTTTAAAGGAATCTGCCGCTGGACGACTTCCGCCTACTTCAAGAATTTCTTGACGATAGCGCGTTCCAATTTCTGGATCCAATACCGAACCCGTTAATTTGGCAGCTTCTTCAAAAGCAGAATACGCATCTGCTGAAAGTACTTCAGCCCACTTGTAGCTGTAATAACCTGCAGCGTATCCACCGGCGAAGATATGGCTAAAAGTGTTTGGCCAACGTGAGATCTCTGGTTGTGGGGTGACATTCAGTTTTGCGGCGATCTCTCTTGAGAGGTCAAGCACAGCGTGCCCTTTAGCCGTCTTCGCATCAAAAGTGGAATGTAAGCGCCAGTCTGTTAATGAAAATACGATTTGTCGCAAAGTTGCTAAACCGTTTTGAAAGTTTTTTGCAGCAAGAATTTTGTCAAACAATTCGCGAGGAAGTTTTTGACCGGTTTCAATATGGGACGTCATTTTTTCTACGACTTCCCATTCCCAGCAAAAGTTTTCCATGAATTGACTTGGGAGTTCAACAGCATCCCATTCAACGCCATTGATTCCAGAAACACCTAAAGCACTAACTTGAGTGAGTAAGTGATGTAGCCCATGACCACTTTCATGAAAGAGGGTAATGACATCGTCATGGGTAATGGTTGGTGGGCGAAGCTTGCCATCTACCTTTACTGGAGGTGCAAAGTTGCAAACTAAATAGGCTACCGGTAACTGAACATCACCATTGGCAAATTCACGACGCCCGCGTGCATCATCCATCCAAGCACCGCCACGTTTTCCAGGGCGAGCATAAGGGTCTAAATAGAAATAGGCGATAGCCTTATTATCGCAATTGCTTACTGAAAAAGACTGAACATCATCATGCCATTTCGGCAAATCAGCAGCTTGAATTTTGACTCCAAAAAGGGTTTGGATAACGCCAAAAAGACCCTCTAATACTTTTGGTAGTGGGAAATATTGTTTAAGTTCATTTTCTGAGAATGCGTAACGCGCTTGCTTAAGGCGTTCAGATGCAAAGGCCAGGTCCCATGGCTGCAATCCATCTGTTATCTGTAGTTCGTTGGCGGCAAATTTTTCAAGCTCACTCCAATCAGCCAAAGCAAAAGGTTTGGCGCGTTCAGCGATATCACTGAGGAAGCGATCAACCTCATCCACATTGCGGGCCATTTTTGGAGCAATGCTCAGGGCCGCATAGTTTTCAAAGCCGAGCATGCGAGCTTCTTCATCGCGAAGACGCAATTGATCTAGGATGTTCTGAGTATTGTCCCAATCTAGCCGACCTTTGCCGTACTGAGGCGCTAATTCTGAAGAGCGGGTGATGTAGGCCTCATACATTAGGCGACGCAATGCTCGATTTTCGGAATATTGCATTACTGGGTAGTACGAAGGGAAATGCAAAGTAAATGACCAGCCTTTGAGGTCTTTTTGTTGCGCAGTATCGGCTGCAGCGGCAATCACATCTTCTGGCAAGCCAATCAGTTCATTTTTATCTTGAGTGGTATGGACAAAACCATTGGTGGCATCAAGTACATGGTCTGAAAAGGCTTTACCAAGAATTGCTTGTTCATCTTGAATCTGAGAAAAGCGTGGTTTTTGGTCTTCAGCTAGTTCAGCACCCCCTAAGCGGAAATCCCGTAGTGAGTTCTGGATCACTTTTTTCTGGGC
>CAIYZI010000736.1 GCA_903930665.1 uncultured beta proteobacterium | reverse complement strand
CAAAAGAACACAAGGTCGACCCGTTACGAGTGGAATCATTTCTGGAAAAGAGGCTCTTGGTGTTGCAGCGTTATTGGCATTTTTTGCCTTCTTATTAATTGAGCCTCTGAATACGCTCATTAAAAAACTTTCCCTATTTGCTTTATTTATCACGGCTCTATATCCCTTTACAAAGCGATTCTTTGCGATTCCTCAAGCGGTTTTAGGAATTGCTTTTGGTTTTGGTATTCCGATGGCTTATGCAGCGGTCTTGAATTCCATTCCTCTTGAAGCCTGGATTTTATTTATCGGCAATATCTTTTGGGCTATTGCCTATGACACTGCTTATGCCATGGTTGATCGAGATGATGATTTACGTTTAGGTTTGCGTACATCGGCCATTACTTTTGGCCACTTTGAAGTCCTAGCAATCGCAATCAGTTATCTAGTTTTGCTTCTCAGTCAGATCTGGGTCGCCCACATTGCCAACCTTAGTCATTACTTTTGGTTGGGGTGGTTTGGAGCTTTTGTATGTGTGCTCTATCACCTCAAATTAGTATCGACTAGGGGTAGAGATGAGTGCTTCAAAGCCTTTCGCCACAATAACTGGTTGGGAGGATTTTTATTCTTAGGAATTGTCCTCGGACTAGCTCTGCCCTAGTTCATCGCCCATAGCTTTGCCACGCGCACTAGCGGCGTCAATGGCTTTTTCAAGAATATTTTGCCACCCATGTTCTTGCATGACTTCTAGGGCTGCAGCGGTAGTACCACCTTTAGAGGTGACTCTTTCGCGAAGTACGCCTGCATGTTCATCAGAATTGTGGGCTAGTTGTGTAGCGCCCTCAAGGGTTGCATACGCTAGTTTGCGTGCAGTAACGGCATCCAGCCCCAGTTTTTCACCGCTAGCTTGCATTGCTTCTAAGAAGGCAAATACATAGGCTGGGCCACTGCCAGATACTGCAGTCACAGCATCCATCAGTTTTTCTTCTGGTACCCAGACAGCTTGTCCTACAGCCGTGCATATAGTTTGAGCGAGAGCGCGATCTGCATCATTCACTGCGGCATCAGCAAAGAGACCTGTCATCCCTTTGCCAATCAGCGCAGGAGTATTTGGCATTGCTCGCACACAACGTTCATGATCGAGCCAACGACTCATATCTTTTATTCGAATTCCGGCCGCAATACTTAAGATCAAAGGGCCTGGTGCTGTGGCATGCTTGAGTTTGGCACTTAAGCCTTTGGCAACAATATTAAAGTCTTGCGGCTTAATGGCCATAACAACCACATTATTTTTGGAGAAATCAAAGGCAATCTGATCTAAGGCTCCAATAACCTGTACGCCAAAATCTTGATGCAGTCCAATAGCGGTAGATGCATTCGCTTCAACAACAGAGAGTTGATTAGCTTCGAATCCATTCGCTAGGAGGCCGCTAATTAGGGCTCTGCCCATATTGCCACCACCAATGAAAGTGATGTGGGCATTCGAATAATTGATTTGTGTGCTCATGCGGTTATCTTATCGCGCTTCCCAAATATTGCTGTACCTACTCGCACCATAGTACTTCCTTGTGCAATTGCTGTTTCCAGATCGTCTGACATGCCCATAGAGAGGGTGTCAAAAAATTCATATCCATCATCATGAATATGCTTGAGCTTAATCGCAGTAAAGCATTCCCGCACCTTAGTAAAGGCTTGTTCTTGTATTTCTCGCTCGGGGGTAGGTTCGGGAATGGCCATAAGGCCACGCAGATGGACATGTGGAAGTTTGGCAATGGCATTGCACAGCGCATCAGCTTGGTCAAGACTGACGCCGCTTTTACTTTCTTCTTTGCTGACATTGACTTGCACGCAGACTTGTAAATCTCCCAAAGATGGATATTCACCACGCTGAGCAGAAAGTCTCTCAGCAATCTTGAGGCGATCAACGCTATGTACCCAATCAAAATTTTGGGCAACTTCTCTTGTTTTATTGCTTTGGAGTGGGCCAATAAAGTGCCACTCTAATGATGAGCGTAATTTAGCTAATTGATGTATTTTTTCAATAGCTTCTTGCACATAGTTTTCACCAAAAGCGGTTTGCCCTGCATGCATAGCGTCTTCAATATCTTGCGCTGGAAAAGTTTTACTAACGGCTAATAGTTGAATATTTTTGGGGTCTCGCTTTGCTGCTAGGGCTGCTAGTTCCACTCGCTGTTTTACAAGCAATAGATTGCTAGTAATCTGACTCATTTTTGCGGGGAAAGTGTTTTGGTGGTTAATTGATCTACGATTTCTATCCAATGCAAAACTGGAGTGTCATCTTGTTGTAAATGGGTAATGCAGCCAATATTTCCAGAAACAATCATCTCAGCACCCGATTCTTCGCAGGCCGCTTGGAGATGATTTAATTTCTGCTTACGCAATTGCTCAGAGAGCTCTGGCTGCGTGATTGAGTAAGTGCCTGCTGAACCGCAGCATATGTGGCTATCTGCGCATAAACGTACATTAATCCCAATGCTGCTTAATAGACCTTCAACCTTGCCACGAATTTTCTGGCCATGTTGCAGGGTGCAGGGTGGGTGATAAACCACTCCTGGCTTAGGATCGGTGCCCAAAAGTTCAATTAACTCTGTTTGAAGTGTAGGCAGTATTTCTGAGATATCTTTTGTGAGTTCGGAAATCCTTTTTGCTTTATTGGCATAAACATGGTCATTAGCAAATAAATGACCATAGTCTTTGACCATAACGCCACAACCAGATGCCGTCATAACAATTGCTTCTACTCCACTCTCAACCAAGGGCCACCAAGCATCAATATTTTGTTTAGCATTAGCCAAGCCGCCTTCTTGATCGTTAAGGTGATAGCGCAAAGCACCACAACAGGTGGCATTAGGTGCGCTGATCAGTTGAATTTTCAAAGCATTCAGTACCCGTGCAGTTGCTGAATTAATATTTGGCAACATGCCAGGTTGTACACATCCCTCGAGTAGTACCATCTTGCGACTGTGTGTCGTTTGGGGTCTGTCATATGGATTAGTTAAGACATCTAAAGCTTTATTTTTAGCCTCGGGAATTTTTCGCGCAATACCCTTGGGCATTAATGGACGCACTAAGCGACCCACAGCCATAGCTGAATTAAATATGGCGGGTTTGGTTAAGCCTTCTTTAAGTGCCCAGCGTGTCAGACGCTGCATCACAGGTCTGGCAGCGGTGTTATCTTCCGCCCATTTACGTCCGATATCTATTAAATTGCCGTATTGCACTCCACTAGGGCAGGTGCTTTCACAATTACGACAGGTCAAACAGCGATCTAGGTGAAGACGTGTTTTTTCTGTAGGAGCTTGACCCTCTGCAATTTGTTTGATGAGATAGATGCGACCACGAGGACCATCTAATTCATCGCCAAGCAATTGATAGGTTGGGCAGGTAGCCGTACAAAAACCGCAGTGAACGCATTTACCGAGAATACGAGCTGCTTCAATACCTTCAGGAGTATTGGCATATTGGGGGGCGAGTTGAGTTTGCATAGAAAAAGCTTACGAAAGACGATTTGTGGCAAAGACACCTGCTGGATCAAAAGCAGCTCTGAGCCGTTTTTGAACCACTTCTAGGGCTTTGGAATGCGCTTGTTCGCTAAGCAGCGTAAAGCGTTGATTGGATGGGTTTACCTCGCTGCCCTGACGAAAACGGGTTGCATGTCCGCCATTCGCATTAGCTAACGTCTTTAAAGTGCTAAAGGTTTCATCATCGCCGGGACCTTTCCACCAACGTTGTTGTCCATGCCACTCTAAGACGATTTCTTGTGACATGCTGGGTGCTTGAAGTGGTCCGCATGCCGCAGGAAGTGCTAGGCGATATAAGGTCTCATTTTCTGAGAGATTTCCAAAGGCCTCCAACCGTTGCTCACGTAGGTTTTTCCAGAATTCTGATGCGGTTCTGGCATCCAGTT
>CAIYZI010000735.1 GCA_903930665.1 uncultured beta proteobacterium | reverse complement strand
TGTCTTGGCCGGTATCCGGGCTAGTAAATCTCAGAATCTGGCCTTCCCATGCAATTGACGCGCACAGTGGCTCATTCAGACTCCTGACACCCAAAATTGCAGCTAATGGGCGCATTTACTTACCGTTGCGGGGGCAGCACACGTTTAGTGTTTCCCGTTTAACTTTATTGCATTGCAATAAAAGCACCACGACCCCAAGATTCTAGCTTAATTAAGCGGTTATTCCTGTAACTTATCTTCGAAAGTAAAAAGCGCCCCTCAGAGCGCCCTTCCTTGAACTGTTTGAGTTCTTAAATTTCTAGGTTATCAATCAAGCGGGTCTTCCCAAGCTTGGCGGCCGTCAGAATAACCAATGGTTCGCCTGCTTGCATGCTGAGATTGGTAGAGGGCGCCAAATCGCTTTGTTGGCGAATAGCAATGTAGTCTGGCTCCCAGCCACGAAGTGCTAATTTCTCAACAGCCATTTTTTCGATGGCAGCGAGTGCTTCTAAGTTTCTATCCTTGAGATCAAGAACTTGATTGCGTACTTCATTGAGTAGTCGTTGCAATTGAGGGGCTTCAGCGCGCTCTTCAACCGAAAGGTAACCATTGCGAGAGGAAAGTGCAAGACCGTCCTCGGCGCGAACAGTTTCTCCGGGAATAATTTCTACTGGAAGTGCAAATTGTTTGGCCATCTGACGAATAATCATCAGTTGCTGATAATCTTTTTTCCCAAACACAGCTACCTTGGGTTGCACACAAGATAGTAACTTCAAAACTACTGTGCAAACACCCTTAAAAAAGCCTGGGCGGAACTCACCCTCCAAAATATCACCCAACTGTTGAGGGGGGTCAACGCGATACTCCTGGGGTTGCGGGTAAAGATCACGTTCAGATGGTGCAAAGAGAATGTACACACCTTCTTTTTCGAGTCTTTCAATGTCCGCCTGCATGGTCCGTGGGTAGCTATCAAAATCCTCATTAGGCCCAAACTGCAAGCGGTTAACAAAGATGCTAGCCACTACGGGATCGCCATGCTGTCTGGCTAGCCGCATCAGTGACAAGTGGCCTTCGTGTAGGTTGCCCATTGTTGGCACAAAGGAGGCACGATTTTGACCGCGTAAGTGATCACGTAACTCTTGTATATCGCTAATGATTTTCATGCGCTAGGTGTGTATGCAAGACGTACGTAAATGGGTGCGTAGGGTTCTGCTTGAGTAATTTCAACTAAAGCTTCACGAGACAGTTCAAGCATTGCAATGAAGTTGACGATCACAACAGGAACTCCTTTTCCTGATTTAATAGCATCTTCAAAGAGTTCACCGAATTCGACAAAACGTGTGCTTTGTAGGCGGCGTAAAATGCGTGTCATAAAGTCGCGCACAGAAAGCTCTTCGCGGGTAATGGTGTGATGTTGATTGAGTTTGGCACGGTGAAGAACGTCACGCCAAGCCATTTGCAAATCATCTACATTGACTTCTGGCCAGGTAACTGCAACAGTGGTGTCAACATAGCCATGAGCAATTTGGAAATCACGCCCTTGTTGGGGGATTTGATCGAGCTCTTGAGCTGCCAGTTTCATGCGCTCATACTCAAGGAGGCGGCGAACTAACTCAGCGCGTGGGTCTTCCACTTCCTCATCGCTATCGGCCTTCTTTATCGGCAACAGCATGCGGGATTTAATTTCAATCAACATCGCAGCCATCAATAAATATTCAGCCGCTAACTCAAGGTTGCTATGACGAATTTGATCAATGTAGCTAAGGTACTGCAAAGTAACCTGAGCCATTGGAATATCGAGGACATTGAAGTTTTGCTTACGTATTAAATACAGCAAAAGATCAAGAGGGCCTTCAAATGCTTCTAGAAAAACTTCTAGGGCATCAGGGGGAATATAAAGATCGGTTGGGAGCTTAAATAAAGGCTCACCGTAAAGCTTTGCAAATGCCGAAGACATCCCATCCGTTACAGATGGAGTGCTATCGAGTAAATCCGATATCGGCTGAGTGCTTGGTTCAGTCATAAGAGTAAACGTAGGCGCGTTGCTTTAACTTAGCTTCTTGTGCGCGACGTTTATCTTCAGCGGTCAGTGGCTCTTTATCCCAAAGGAGGGCGCGACCAGCTTGCTGACCTGCTTCGATCTCAGGTTTCTCAGATTTAAGTTCGGTTAAGAACTTGGTGAATTCAGATACATATCTTGCCATGAAAATTCCTAAAATACTTATTAAATTCAATAACTTACAAAAGCGCTGCACTGACTACAAACACCATTATTAACGATTTTCTTCGCATTTCAGTCGACTTTGCCTTTTATCGACTGAAATAAGTGTTTTTTTCGGATTTTTTAAAGGTTAGCAGCCAATAAAGTCTCAATTTGGGGTGCTTCGACGCGCGTCATGAGATGTTTGTAGGCTTTAATCGGGTTTTTGCTCGAAAGTGGGGTATTCACGTCGTTCCAACTCAAGGAAGGCAAAGATAAGAATTCCTCTACTCCATCTGCCACTTGTGGGATGACGGGTTTGAGATACAGGCTGAGCATTCTAAAGGCCTCTAAAGTGACGCTGCACACTTTTTGGAGATCGGCTTCACGCACGGGGTCTTTAGCGATTTCCCAAGGCTTGTTTTCATCAACAAAGCCATTGACCTTATCTGCGAGCTCCATGATTGATCGAAGGGCTTTGGCGTATTCACGTCCTTCATAAAGCGCTGCAATTTTTTCGCTGGAATGGCGGATTTCTTCGAGCAATGGATTGTTCATCACTTCATCAGAAACAACACCACCAAAACGTTTCACCAAAAAGCCTGCACTGCGACTGGCGATATTGATGTATTTGCCAAGTAAATCACTGTTTACTCGTGCAACAAAGTCTTGCAGATTTAAATCTAAATCTTCCATGCTATCGTTTAACTTGGTCGCAAAGTAATAACGGAACCATTCTGGATTAAACCCAGATTCAATCACGCTATGGGCGGAGATCAAAGTTCCACGTGACTTACTCATCTTCTCGCCATCAACCGTCAGAAAACCATGGGCAAAAACATTGGTAGGAGTGCGATAGCCCGCGAACTGTAGGGTAGCAGGCCAGAAGAGGGTATGGAAATAGAGAATATCTTTACCGATGAAATGGTATTGCTCGGTAGTGGTATCTGGCTTGACCCATTCTTCAAAGTCCAGACCCTTGTTAGTGCAGTAATTGAGGAAGCTAGCGTAATAGCCAATAGGCGCATCAAGCCATACATAGAAGTACTTGCCCGGCGCATCTGGGATTTCAAAGCCGAAGTAGGGGGCATCGCGGGAGATGTCCCAATCGCCCAACTTGCTCTCGCCTGGTTCGCCAACCCACTCTTTCATTTTATTGCGAGCTTCAGGTTGCAGTGGCGTTCTTACTTGAGTCCATTCGCGTAAAAAAGTCTCGCAGCGAGGATCCGAGAGTTTAAAGAAATAGTGGTCGGAAACTTTTTTGATCGGTGTTGCGCCGCTTACTACGGAGAATGGGTTCTTAAGGTCGGTAGGGGAATACGTAGCGCCACACTTTTCGCAATTATCGCCATATTGATCTTTAGCGCCACACTTAGGACATTCACCCTTAATAAAACGATCCGGTAAGAACATCTCTTTAACCGGGTCATAAGCTTGCTCAATAGCGCGCTTTTCAATTAAGCCGGCATCGCGTAACTTGAGATAAATACTTTGTGCAAGCTTTTCATTTTCAGGGCTATCGGTGGTGTAGTAATTATCAAATGAAATCAAGAAGTCATCAAAGTCGCGCTTGTGTTCTTTCCAAACATTCGCAATCAGTTCTTTGGGGGTAAGCCCTTCTTTTTCAGCGCGCAACATGATGGGCGTGCCATGAGTATCGTCAGCACCAACGTAATGCACCTCGTGTCCGCGCATTCTTTGGTAGCGAACCCAAATATCCGTTTGGACATATTCCACCAAATGGCCGATATGAATTTGACCGTTAGCGTACGGTAAGGCGGAGGTGACCAAAATGCGACGTGGGGAGCTACTCATGGAAAACTGACTTAATCTAAAGGGTTGGATAGGGAATTATGGGGCTTGCATATCTATTGAGCGGTAATTTTAGACTGCGGTTAAAGTGAAGTATCGGCAAAGCATCCGTAAAACAGCATCAAAACACGGAAAATCCCGCTTTGCACCCCATTTAAGAGAGTGATTTATGGCTGTTCCCCCAAAAATTCAGATGTCGAATGCTTCAGTGCCGCTAGTGCATGAGGTGGAGATCATGGATGAGGTAGGGCGGCTTAAAACGACCTATATTCCTGGGGAGCGCCCCCTGACAATTTACCTCAATAAGCGTGAAGTGGTTACCTTGATGACCTTGGGAAGCGCTCCTGAGGCTTTAGTTCTGGGATACCTTCGAAATCAGCGCCTAGTAGAGTCCGTTGAGGATATTGAAAGTATTCAGGTAGATTGGGAGACCGATTCGGCAGCAGTGACGACTTATCGCAGTACCGTGGATATCGATGCCCTTACCAGTAAGCGGGTGGTAACAACTGGATGTGGTCAGGGAACCATGTTTGGCGGCCTTATTGAGGAAATGTCGGAGATTCGATTACCCGAGGGTCCAAAGCTGACTCAAGCAGCGATTGTTGCCCTGGTTGAGACTATTCGCACCCATGACACTATTTACAAAAAATCAGGATCCGTCCATGCATGCGCAGTTTTTGAACGGGACGGCAATGATGGGGTGCGTTTGCTGCACTTTATCGAGGATGTAGGGCGCCATAATGCGGTGGACTCGATATCAGGCTTGATGTGGCTGGCCAATAAACCTGGCAAAGACCTCATATTTTTTACGACTGGCCGCTTAACCTCTGAAATGGTCATCAAGGGCGCACAGATGGGAATTCCTTTTCTTTTAACCCGTTCAGGTGTGACCTTAATGGGGTTGGAGTTAGCTCGACAAACCCATTTGACCCTGCTTTCACGGTGTTCTGGCAAGCACTTTGAGATCTACAACGCCCCAGAGCGGGTCATTTTTACCCCGACCTTGTAAATCTCGGATTTTTTACCCTTTGGGGCTCTAGGTTCCCCATCCATAAATTGATGGGCATACCCTCGTGAAGGTTTTACAATTCGGCCATGACTATTAAATCTGACCACTGGATCCGCCGCATGGGCGAGCAAGGCATGATCAGCCCATTTGAACCTGGGCAGGTCCGCCTTGATGCCGCCGGGCAAAAAATTGTGAGCTATGGCACTTCAAGCTATGGCTATGACATTCGTTGTGCTGACGAATTCAAAATCTTTACGAATATCAATAGCACCATCGTAGATCCCAAGAACTTTGATGAACAGTCTTTCGTAGACTTCAAAGGGCCAGTGTGCATCATTCCACCAAACTCTTTTGCCTTGGCGAGAACTGTGGAGTATTTCAAGATTCCTCGTAGTGTCTTAACGGTCTGCGTAGGAAAAAGTACTTATGCACGTTGCGGCATTATTGTGAACGTCACTCCATTTGAGCCGGAGTGGGAAGGTTATGTCACTCTTGAGTTTTCTAATACAACTCCTTTGCCTGCCAAGATCTATGCTGGTGAAGGTTGCGCCCAAGTACTGTTCTTTGAAAGCGATGAAGTATGCGGCACATCGTATAAAGATCGCGGCGGAAAATATCAAGGTCAGCAGGGTGTAACTCTGCCTAAGACCTAAATCACTTACTGCAGTGGACGATTTTCGGTTAGGACACCGCCCTGAGCGGATTAATCTTGAAGAATATCGAGCCACTCTCACGCGATCCGCAGTCGCGCGTCCTGAAAATAATTTCTATCACTGGTTATTAGGCACTTCCTGGGCGAAGTTTTTGTTGTTGGTCATTATGGTTTATCTAGGGACCAATCTACTCTTTGCATTCGCGTATTTATGGTGCGGTGATGGTGCCATCACCAATGCTCAGCCAGGCTCCTTGCTAGATGTTTTTTTCTTTAGCGTACAAACCATGGCAACCATTGGTTATGGCCGTATGACCCCAGTAGGTCATTGGCCTAATGGCATTGTGACTTTTGAAGCTTTCTTTGGAATTGTCTATTCAGCATTAACAACGGGTTTGGCTTTTGCGCGATTTACTCGACCTACTGCTGGAGTGCGTTTTTCAAAGGTAGCTATTGTTGGAAATCACGATGGCATCAAAACCCTGAAGTTTCGTATCTTAAATGAACGTAGCTCCCATATTGTTGAAGCGCAGCTGCGACTTTGGTTGATCGCTGAAAGCATGACAGTAGAGGGTGAGCGTTATCGTCGGTCGGTGGAGCTTCCTTTGCATCGCGCTGAAAGTCCGGTGTTTTCTCTGACCTGGACAGCAATGCATAGCTTAGATGAAAGTAGCCCATTAGCAGAATGTCTTGCACAAAGCAGCAATCAGCAGTGGCATTTATTAGTCACATTTACTGGGTACCATGAGAGTCTTGCCAACCAGGTATATGCTCGCCACGTTTATGTGCCCAAAGATATACAGCAGAATGCGACTTTTATGGATATAGTCACCGTTTTGCCAGATGGTGGTCGGGTCATTGAGCTGGCCAATTTTGAGAAGTGGATTCCGAATTCTTCGGACAAGTTAGCAGGGGATTATTTATGAAATTTCGTTTCCCAATCATCATTATTGATGAGGACTTTCGCTCTGAAAATATTTCAGGTTCCGGTATTCGTGACTTAGCGGAAGCTATTGAAAACGAAGGTATGGAAGTGATTGGTTTAACCAGCTATGGTGACCTCACTTCTTTTGCTCAACAAGCTTCCCGTGCTTCAAGTTTCATCGTGTCGATTGACGACGAAGAGTTTGTCTCTGATTCAGAAGATCATGATCTTCCTGCGTTGAATAATTTGCGGGCATTTATTACTGAGGTGCGTAAACGTAACGAAGATATTCCGATCTTCTTATACGGCGAGACACGTACTTCTCGTCATATGCCTAATGATATTTTGCGTGAATTGCATGGCTTTATTCATATGAATGAAGATACCCCTGAATTTGTAGCGCGCCATATCATTCGCGAGGCAAAAGTCTATCTTGATTCCTTGGCGCCGCCATTTTTCCGCGCTTTAACCAATTACGCTTCTGAAGGTTCTTACTCATGGCATTGCCCTGGACATTCAGGTGGTGTCGCATTCTTAAAGAGTCCAGTAGGGCGCATGTTCCATCAGTTTTTTGGTGAGAACATGTTGCGTGCCGACGTGTGTAATGCCGTGGAAGAGCTTGGTCAACTGTTAGATCACACAGGACCTGTATTGCAAAGTGAGCGCAATGCTGCGCGCATTTTTAATGCCGATCATTTGTTCTTTGTGACCAACGGCACATCCACTTCAAACAAAATTGTTTGGCACTCAACGGTCGCTCCTGGTGACGTAGTGTTGGTTGACCGCAATTGCCACAAGTCTGTGATTCATTCAATCACCATGATGGGCGCGATCCCGATTTTCTTGATGCCAACTCGCAATCATCTTGGCATCATCGGCCCTATACCTAAAGAAGAGTTTGAGTGGAAAAACATCAAGAAGAAAATTGATGCCAACCCATTTATCAAAGATAAGAATGTCGTACCGCGTGTGATGACGCTGACACAAAGTACCTATGACGGTATTGTGTACAACGTCGAGATGATT
>CAIYZI010000734.1 GCA_903930665.1 uncultured beta proteobacterium | reverse complement strand
CGCAACTGTCCCAACCAAGCAAGATCATCGCCAGCACAGGCCAGCATACGAGCGTGAAGTGTTTCACCCCATGCGCGTGCGCGTGCCACTGCGTCGGCATTCGGTTCACCTTTCGCCCACAATATGCCAAGACAATCTTGGGCGATGGTGGAAGCAGGGTAGAGTTCGCTGTTGATTGCGCGAAGCCGGGCCGCATCGGTCTGAAACACATTGACGGTTGAAGTGAGAACCGACAAGTGGTCGGCAGCATCTTCCAACGGGCCTCGACGAATATCGGCAGATGTCAGCAGCGTTTCATAAGCTGCATCGAATTTGGTAATCGCCTCGCGATAACGGTTCAGGCGATTACCGATGACCGTGCCGACTTCATAACTCGCAGTTCCCTGTTTGAAAAGGCTGGCGATGAGTTTGCGCAATTGATCCAGCCAAGCTGAATCTTCACCGGCCAACGATACGAGCCGCTCCTCAAAGGCTACACCCCACGTCCGGACTTGCATTAGATGATCCAACTGAGGTTCGCCCCGGTTCCAGATGAGACCAAGCAAAGGTTCTGCCTTGGGCACAGCGGCCACCAGTTCGGCATTAACGGTGCGAAGCCGCAACGCAGCTTTAAGCACTTCACCGATCGTGGCCGAATCCAGTTTGGCTTGATCCGAACGCGCGGTTTGAAAGTGTCGACGAACGTTGGCGATGTGCAGCCACTTGGGCAGGAACCATGCTTTCTGTGCGGCCTGCCATTTCTGGTTCAGCAAGTCCAGGTTCAAGGCCAGCAACTTCGGTTCGTCATATCCCGGCAATTTTCGTCGAAGATCAATGCGTTCCCGAACCAAGGCGATCCACCGATCAAAATCAGTAACCCACTCCGGCCAGGGGGTCAGGGCAAACTGCTCGCCGACCGGAACGGGTGCCAGCAGGCTGTCCACCAAGGCAATCAGATGGGCAATATCGCCCCGGGTGGCGGCAGCGCGGGGAAAATGCAGCCACCCATGCAAATCCTGCGCCGCTTCCAGCGCTTGCTTGGTCAAAATTTGAATCTCCCGGCATTGCTCAAAGATTTGGTCAACATCATTTGCAGCCCAAGATTCACAGACCAATAATTTTGTCGTTTGGGAATGCGGCTTATGAATCGGCGCCAGTCGCCCTCGCAATACGTCGCGTTCGCGCAATAGCGGAATCCAGCTGTCCAGATTGGCAGACAATTGATTCCACGGTGTAGTGGCAAAAGCAGGGCCAACCGACTCTGGTATTAGTAGGCTTTCAACCAACGCCAGAAAATTAACCATGTCGGCGCGGGATACGGTAGAACCCGGACAATGAAGCCAAGCGCGCAATTCATTCAGAGCCGCAGCGGTGGTTTGAACCAGCCTTTCCACGCCATGTATCTGTTCCAATGTGCGTTCGGCCCAAGCTGGCGACCATTCCTCACAGGCCAGCAACGCTAACGGATGGTCTGCCAGCGGAAGCAGCGGTCGGGAACGCTGCTGCAAAAGTTTGGCCAGTTCCCGCGCCCGCTCCAGCGTTTCCACCGGTGTTTCAAGGATGGATGGCCACGCTTCAAGCGGCACGGTTGGCTCTTGCTGGCGAGGCAGAAGATAATCCAGGCAATGATATGCACTGAGCCCACAAGAATGACGTTTATGGAGCGCGCGAGTATAGCCATTTAACGTATTGCGTAACCGTTCCAATTCCCCAGCCCGATGCTCCCAATCCGTCGCACTGGAATCGGTCATGAATTTCAGGCTCTGATCAAACTGCGCCACCACGTCGGCCTTTCCGGTTTTATTGGAATGCAGTTCCAAGCAAAACGGCTCAAGCTTTTCCTCGCGCAACCGCCGGTAAACCACGTCGAGCGCGGCCCGCTTTTCCGCAACAAAAAGGACTCTTTTCCCACTGGCCAGACAGTGGGCAATGATATTGGCAATCGTCTGTGATTTTCCCGTTCCCGGCGGGCCTTCAAGCACGAAATCATGGCCGGCGGCAGCCGCCATGACGGCGGCCAGCTGCGATGAATCTGCGCTGCGCGGGCAGAATATGTCCCGCGGGTGATAGTCATTGTCGAGTTGTTCTGGACGAATATCTGTTGCCGGATTGGGATAGGGAGTTCCCGCTTCATTCACCAGATGATTGACCACGCGGTTGCGGGTCAGGGCATCCAAGCGGTCGGCCAGATCCTTCCAAAGCAAAAATTTTGTGAACGAAAATTGTCCCAGCCAGACCTCGGTCTTAACCTCCCAGCCCGGCAGGTCGCGAACCGCTTCGCGGAAAACACGAAACACCCGACCGACATCCACTCCGCTGTGATCTTCCGGCAAAGGGTCAAGTCCGGGAATTTCCTTTTGAAAATGTTGCCGGAGCATTTCCATCAACGTGACATTGAGGCGGGTTTCTTCGTCTATGCGCCGCAACGAAAAACCTTCCAGCACGGATTTGCGCTTCAGTTCAACCGGGACCAGTAATAGCGG
>CAIYZI010000733.1 GCA_903930665.1 uncultured beta proteobacterium | reverse complement strand
GATAAGCGGACTGACGAAACAACCGCTACTTAAATAAACTATTCATAGACTTATTTCATAAAATTACTCATGACTTTAGCGCGCGGAATTTTTAAGAACATTCTCTTTTTACTTGCCACGCTGATCGGCACTCATTACGCTATTGCGCAATCTACCGCTGATGATATTGCCAAGTACCGCGAAATGATTGCAGAAGGCAATCCATCTGAGCTTTATGAAATGGCTGGTGAAGAGTTATGGAAAAAACCTGGCGGACCTAAAAATGCTAGCTTAGAAAAATGTGATCTAGGTATGGGTCCAGGTGTTGTAGATGGGGCAGCAGCTCAACTCCCTAGATATTTTAAAGATACCAATCGAGTCCAAGATCTAGAATCAAGATTAATGACCTGCATGGAAAGATTGCAAGGCATAGCTTCTCAATCCGTGATTGATGCCAAGTTTAGTGTTGACCCCAAGAAAGATATGGATGCAATAGTTGCTTATGTAGTAACGCATTCAAAAGGTAAGAAAATTAAAGTAAGCCTTGCCAATCCAAAAGAAAAAGCCATGTATGAAATGGGTAAACGGGCTTTTTATTACGAGGCAGGCCCATTTGATTTTTCCTGCGCATCTTGTCATGGTTCAAGCGGAAAGCGTATCCGTTTACAGGATCTACCAAACCTCACTACCCATGAGGGAGCCCTAGCAGCTTGGGGCTCATGGCCCGCCTATCGAGTTTCAAGCGGTCAATTCTGGACAATGCAACAACGTTTGAATGACTGCTTTAGGCAGCAACGCTTTCCATTTCCGATTTATGGTTCAGATATCACGATTGCGTTATCAATGTATATGGCCAAGAATGCCAATGGCGGAATTATGCAAACTCCTGGACTAAAGCGTTAAGCAGATGAAGATCTCTATGAAGAATTCACTGAAAATTCAACTCTTAATGGTTTTTGTATTGGGGGTTGCTGGTCTATCTACCAACGTGATGGCCCAACAAAAACCAAGTCCGCAATTTAACAAAATGATGGCAGAGAGTTTTCGCTCTGAAGGAATAGCTAGTGTTGATAGGATCACTCAAGATGCAACGCAAAAGTTTTGCTCTGATCCACAGTTTGTTTCAACCGTTGCGGGCGCCATCAAGGCTCAAGAATTGCAAAGATTGAATATGGCCACTATCAGCCCACCTTCAGATGGCAGCTATTTGGGTGACTGGAAGAATGGTGAGGCAATTGCCCAAAGTGGCCGTGGTGGCACATGGACTGATACCGCCAATACTACCAATGGTGGTGGTTGCTACAACTGTCATGAGATTGATAAAAGAGAAATTTCCCATGGCAATATTGGGCCAAGCTTGTGGAATTACGGAAAAATTCGCGGTAATTCTCAAGAGATTCTGACTTATACCTGGAATCGCATTAACAATTCAAAGGCTTACAACGCCTGCAGCAATATGCCTAGATTTGGTCATTTCAAAATATTGAATGAAAAGCAAATACAAGACTTAATGGCATTGCTGCTCGATCCACATTCGCCTGTAAATCAATAGGTCAGGGGATATGTCCATTACTCGTAGAGAATTTTTACAGACCTTAGTGGTCGCCTCTGCTGGTGGATTGAGTTTAAGTTCAAATTTTTCCATTGCTCAAGAATCAGCAAAAAAGTTTTATGAGTTGCCCAAGTTTGGCAATGTACATTTGCTACATTTCACTGACTGTCATGCTCAGCTATTACCAATTTATTTTCGCGAACCGAATGTCAATATTGGCATTGGCTCCCAAGAGGGTAAAACTCCACATTTGGTTGGCGAATATTTTCTAAAGGCTAATGGCATTCCTGCGGGTACCAGAGATGCACATGCTTTTACCTACCTAAATTTTTCCGAAGCAGCTAAAACCTATGGAAGGGTTGGAGGATTTGCCCATCTATCTACCCTCATTAAACAAATGAAAGCTTCTCGTCCAGGTTCTTTGCTTCTGGATGGTGGTGATACTTGGCAGGGTTCAGCAACGGCTTTGTGGACCAATGGTCAGGATATGGCCGATGCCGCCTTAGCCCTTGGTGTCGACGTCATGACCGCTCACTGGGAGATGACTCTTGGTGAAGATCGCGTTATGGAAATCATCAACAAAGATTTCAAGGGAAAAATTGATTTTGTAGCGCAAAATATCAAAACTGCTGATTTTGGCGATGCAGTTTTTCCTTCCTACACTATGCGTAATATGAATGGTGTTCAGGTAGCCATTATCGGTCAGGCGTTTCCCTATACACCCATTGCCAATCCCCGTTACCTAGTTCCCAACTGGACCTTTGGAATTCAAGAAGAAAATTTACAAAAGACAATTGATGAAGTAAAGAGCAAGGGCGCAAAGGTTATTGTGCTTTTATCTCATAACGGTATGGATGTTGATTTAAAGTTGGCGTCGCGAGTACGCGGACTGCATGCCATTCTGGGTGGGCATACCCATGATGGGGTTCCGATTCCAGTCCAGGTAAAGAACTCTGGTGGAGTGACCTTGGTAACTAATGCAGGCTCAAATGGAAAGTACTTGGGTGTCCTTGATTTTGACGTTAAAGGTGGCAAACCCGTCGATTTTAGATATAAGCTTTTTCCTGTTTTCTCCAATTTGATTCCTGAAGATAAGTCTATGTCCGCTCTTATTGAGAAAATCAGAAAACCATTCGAGTCAAGGCTTCAAGAGAAATTAGCGACTACTGATGCTTTGCTTTATCGACGCGGTAACTTCAACGGAAGTTTTGATCAAGTTATTCTTGATGGTTTAATGGCCCAAAAAGATGCAGAAATTGCATTCTCACCAGGCTTTCGCTGGGGTACAACATTATTGCCAGGTCAAGCCATTACGATGGAAGACTTGCTAGATCAAACGGCTATTACCTATCCTTACACTACCGTAAATATGATGACGGGTCAGACTATTAAGACGATCTTAGAGGATGTTGCCGATAATTTGTTCAACCCAGACCCTTATTATCAGCAAGGTGGTGACATGGTTAGGGTTGGGGGTTTGCAATATACGATAGACCCAGCAGCATCTGAAGGCCAGAGAATATCGGAAATGCGTTTGAATGGAAAATTGGTTGACGTAGATAAATCCTATCGCGTTGCGGGATGGGCTCCGGTGAGTGAAGAAGCTAAAAATCAAGGTGGTGAACCCATATGGGACGTCATTGCTCGCCACCTACGCGACATCAAGACAGTTCAATCGATTAAGTTGAATGAACCAGTGATTAAGGGTGTTGCTGGAAATCCAGGAATAGCCCCAGCTTAACAATCAAAGGATTCAGATGAAATTTTTTAAATCCATTTTAGTAAAAATAATAATTGCTACGGCATCATTGATGAGTCTCTTGATGCCAGCATACGCTCAGCAATCCTTGCATCCTACTAAAGTGGTCTACCACATAGATGATGCTCAAGAGCAGGGGCTCAAAGGTTTGCGTAATATCCGCAACCATCTAGATGTCTCTCCTACAACGGAAATTATTGTCGTTACCCATAGCAATGGAGTTGACATGTTAATGGATGGCGCCAAAGATAAAAAAGGGGATATTGAATACGCCCCTTTAGTTACTGCCCTCAAATCTAGAGGGGTCCGCTTTGAGGTTTGTGAAATCACCCTCAAAAATAGAGGTCTAAAAAAGGATGAATTCATTTTGGATGCTGACTTTACGCCCTCGGGCGTAGTCAGAATTGCTGATCTGCAGTTCAAAGACCATTACGCCTATATAAAACCCTAATTCACTGAATTGAGGTTTACGGCCGTAAAATAGTCATATAAAGCATTTTTTGAGGTTTGACGATATTAATCTGGTGAATCTTGCTATTACTTGCGCCAAAATTTAAATAGATTGGATTTGTTTCATGACGATTAACTGGGTCGACTTTACTCCCATACCGGCACTATTAGGGGGCTTGATACTCGGTATTGCCGCCGTGCTATATGTTGTTCTTCATGGCAGAATTTTAGGTATTAGCGGGATTGTCTCTGGTCTGTTACATCCACAAAAAGATGATTATCTATGGCGCCTGGCTTTAGTTTTTGGACTCTTAACCGCACCGTTCTGGGCAATGGTTCTTTTTGAAGTGGCACTTTATCCAGTTATTGATGCTAGTTGGCCTGGGCTTATTGTTGCCGGTCTACTGGTTGGCTTTGGTTCAACCTATGGCTCTGGATGCACAAGTGGCCACGGAATCTGTGGCCTGTCACGCTTATCACCGCGCTCTTTAGTGGCAACCGTTACTTTTATGCTTTCAGGATTTCTGGTGGTTTACATTATTCGTCACGTAATAGGGGTCTAGGATGAGAAAACACTTTAGCCTTATTAGTCAGTATTTAATCGGTGTGATGTTTGGTTTTGGTTTAATTATTTCTGGCATGACCAATCCACAAAAGATCTTAAATTTTTTGGATATCACTGGGTCTTGGGATCCATCCCTTATATTTGTTATGGGTGGTGCGGTATTAGTGGGTCTAGGGGGTTTCTACCTTGTCACTAAGCGCAGCGAAGCTTTTTTTGGTGGAGCATTACATATCCCCAAAAGACGCGATATCACTATGCCTTTGATCATTGGCTCTGTAATGTTCGGAGCGGGTTGGGGAATTGCTGGTTTTTGCCCTGGGCCTGCAATTGTTTCCCTTGGATCCGGTCAAATCAAGGCGCTTGTTTTTGTGCTGGCCATGTTAGCTGGCATGGCAATTTGTGATCGATTTTTCACAGGTCATAAAAATTAAACCATAATGCATCAACTTTTTAAGAGTCTATCTTCCAACCTATTCAAGGGGTTTTAATGAGTCTTCCTATCGCTTGTCATAACGATTTATTTGGCACCGCTGGTCAAATTACACCTGAGCAATTAACAGAGATTGCTGCCTTAGGTTATAAGAGCGTTATTAATAATCGTCCTGATTTTGAGGGTGGCTCAGAACAGCCTGCCAATGCATTAATTCAGGCTAAAGCTGAAAGCTTAGGTTTGACATATGCTTACTTACCAGTTGTAAGTGGCTCTTTAACCCCTGATCAAGTTGTAGAGATGGCACGTTTGCTAAAAACTATGCCGGCACCTATTTTGGCTTTTTGCCGTTCAGGTGCGCGCTCAACGAATCTTTATCAACTCGCTTTACAAGTTCGCTAAGTAAACTCCATGCGCATTGATATTCCTGAAGAAAAGCGGTTCGTACATGAAATGCTGATGCCCATTCGCTGGGGTGACATGGATGCCTTTGCCCATGTCAATAACACCATTTTTTTTCGGTACATGGAGCAGGCCAGGGTTGAGTGGATTCAATCCATGGGTTTTAAGGTCGGCGTAGATTCAATAGCAATGTTGATGGTCAACGGGTTTTGTAATTTCTATCAACAACTTTCCTATCCAGGTGAATTGGTTTTAAAAACCTATATTGGATCAATAGGAAAATCCAGTGTTGACCTCTATACAACGATGAGTCTTACTTCAAGCCCAGATGTTTTATCGGCTGCTGGAGGAGCGACTATGGTCTGCGTTGATCTTGGCACCAATAAATCCATTCCTTGGCCGGAGTCTATTCTTCAAAAGATAAGCTAGGATCTATTTT
>CAIYZI010000732.1 GCA_903930665.1 uncultured beta proteobacterium | reverse complement strand
CACTTCCTGAGTGGCGAGACGTTGAGTTAAGTAAGCTCACTTTTGATGAGGTTCGAAGAATTAATCTTAAACAAGAGTATTCATTTACCTCGCACATTACTTTATTTGAAAACTGTGCTGAGCAGTATCGGTTCTTTAAAGAATTAGAGTTCAATCCGATTCGCGCCGGCGCCCAATTATTTGGTACTCTCGTACATCAAACTATTGAAGATATTCATAAGGCAGTCTTGCGAGGAGAGGAAGCATCTCTTTCTCCGGATCGAGTTAAGGAATGGCTAAACATCAACTATCAGTATCTATCCAAGCGTGAGCGCCAATATCTTGCCCCGCAATCTTTAATGGCTGTTGAAAAGCATGTTTTGGGTTATTACCATCGAGAGGAAGGTAATTGGGGCAGAATTAAAGAGGCTGAGGTTGAAATTTCACTGGTAAAAGATCAATACATCCTAAAGGGCAGCGTCGACCTTATAAAAGGGGAGGGCGGAACAGTTGAAATTATTGATTTTAAGTCGGAAAAAAAGCCTGATATGGAGAGGGATCGAGATCGCCTTCAGCAATACAAACATCAGCTTGAGGTTTATGCGCACCTAGTTGAGGAGCGGACTGGTGAGAAAGTTAGTCGAATGCACCTCTACTATACAGGGGAGCAAGGGGGAAATCCCTATGTATCCTTTGCTAAAGATGATCGCTCAATTGGCAAAACCATAGCAGGATTTGACAATATAGTTGCTCGCATTGAAAAGCAGGATTATCAAATTGAAGTAAGGCCCGCTAAACTTTGCCAAGAATGTGATATGCGAGCTTACTGTGATAATAAGAATTGGAATTTTAGGAAAAAATAATAAATGAAAAAGAGTCAGCCAGAACAAAATTCTTTAGGGTTTGCGTCATCTGATTTGGGCATTACTAATGTAGAAAAGTATGAGTTTGAGCCCATCAAAGGCTATCCGATGCTCAATTGGCGTGGCAAACGTCCGTTTAACTCTACTCAGTTTTACCCAGCCCAGTTAAAAGAGATTCATGGTGAGGAGGTCGATGGCTGGCGTAACAAGATTTTTTGGGGCGATAACCTTCAAGTGATGAGTCATTTGCTGAAAGAGTTTCGAGGCAAGGTTGATTTGATCTATATAGACCCACCATTTGATTCGAAGGCCGACTATCGCAAGAGGGTTGAGTTCCAGAGTACAAAGGCTGAGGGTCTTTCATCAAGTTTTGAAGAAAAGCAGTACGGAGACATCTGGACAAATGATGAGTATCTGCAGTTCATGCATGAACGATTAGTGATGGCGCGCGAACTTCTATCGACGAAAGGCTCCTTCATACTTCATTGCGACTGGCACAAAGTTCACCACCTTCGATGCTTGGCAGATGAGATATTCGGGGCGCATCGCTTTAGAAACGAGATTGCGTGGTGCTATGGCGGCGGTGGCGCACCCAAAACCGAGTATCCGTGCAAACACGATAACCTCCTCTGGTATACAGCCTCTGCAGATTGGACGTTCCACAAGCAGTTCCGTCCCTACTCGGAAGGCACGACGCAAAGGGGGTTGACAGAAGTGAAGGGTGAGAACTACACCCTGAATGATGAGGGTGCTATGCTCAATGATTGGTGGTCGGAGAGCGAAGTCCAGAAGATTTTGAGTCCTACAGCATACGAAAACCTCAAGTATCCCACTCAAAAGCCTGAAGGCTTACTGAAGCGAATCATTAGCGGCCACTCGAATCCTGGCGATATTATTTTCGACTGTTTCATGGGGTCAGGTACCACTCAAGCTGTAGCTATGAAACTCGGTCGTCGCTTCATTGGTGCTGACATTAATCTTGGCGCGATTCAAACAACGACAAAGCGACTTATCAAAGCTGCCAGCGAGTTGCGGCAGATGCCGCTTGGTGGCGGTGGGGCTCTATTTACCGGATTCGAGATTTATAATGTCAATCAATATGACATCTTTCGCAACCCCATTCAAGCAAGGGATCTGTTGATTGAGGCGCTGGAAATCCAGAAGCTGGAATTCAACACCGTGTTTGATGGCGAAAAAGATGGCCGCATGATCAAAATCATGCCTGTCAATCGGATTGCTACCCGAGCTGACCTAAATGAGCTTATCGCAGGGTTTGACTATAAATCTTGGGAGCGTAAACAAAATGAAAGCCCAAATCGCCCGGTCGAGAAAATCGCCCTCGTATGCATGGGGCATGAGCCAGATTTAGCTGCCCAGCTTGAATTGGCGGCTAAACCTTTCAAGATTGACGTTGAGGTTGTAGATATTCTTCGTGACAAGGCCAATTTAGAGTTCAAGCGAGACTCGGAAGCCAAGATCACAACTAAGAATGGGGAGCTTAGAGTTGAAATGTTCTACCCGATGAATCTACTTCAGAAGCTTTCACTTCAAAAAGATACCGTGGAGGACTGGAGAGAACTTGTTGAATCTATACTCATTGACTGGAATTATGACGGTGCAGTGCTACAGCCGGCTGTGGTGGATATTCCCGGAAGAAATGAGTTAGTCAAGGGCGCATACAAAATTCCTGAGGATGCGGGCACTATTCGGGTGAAGATTACAGATCTACTTTCTGAATCCTGGGAAGGAATCGTGAGTCATGGCAACTAAAAATACCGCAACCATGGCTAATTGTAAGGCTTCAACTATTTCCGGTGCGTCACTTGACTTCGCTTTTTTTCGTTTCCTTTGGCAGTTTTATCGGGACAACCAAGGGACGGTTCGCTCGCACTATAAGGAGCTGACCCGCAAGATCCTTGATTTTAATAACCCGCAAAACAATCCCAAGGCCTTCCTGCGCCAGCCACAGTTCGAAGCGCTTGAGATGTATATTTTCCTTAAAGAGTTTCTTGGAAATGCGAGGGTAGAGGAAATTTTTAAGGCTTGGCATGAGCGCAGTGGAAAGTTTGAGGGGCGGAGGTTTGGCTCTTTTCTTGCTACCGCTGGTCAAGAGATGTTTTCGTTCGGCGAGTCTGATGAATTGGAATTAAGCTCATACAAAATTCTATTTGAAAAAATGCGCAAGAACTCGCGCGCATATCCTAACTATATTTTTGCACTGACAATGGGTACAGGAAAAACTATCCTGATGGCCACATGCATCTTCTATGAGTTCTTGTTAGGTAATAAGTTCGAGAAGGATGCGCGTTTTTGTCACAATGCTTTGGTATTCGCACCAGATAAGACCGTACTGCAATCTCTTAAGGAGATTGAATCTTTTGATCTCACTCGGGTTGTACCGCCAGAATACGTTAATTTTCTAATCACGCACTTAAGATTTCATTATTTAGAGGAGGCAGGCACTTCTCTGGATACCTTGGACCGGTCAAGATTCAATATTATTGTTTCCAATACTCAAAAGATAATTCTCAAGCGACAACGCAAGGAAAAAGGGCCTTTAGAGAAATTATTTGGTGGAGTTAATGAAACATTGGGTGCAACAGGTGTGTACGCCGATGCCTCTGACCTCTACAACTTTGACCAACCTGAGGAGGAGGGTGAGTTAACTACCAACCAGCGCTTTGAGAAACTCTGTCGGTTAGAGCAACTGGGAATCTTTGTTGATGAGGCACACCATGCCTTTGGTAAAGCGCTTGCTAAGGATATGGGGGTTGGTACAAAGGAGAGTGATACTAGTCTTCGCACTACTATCGATGTCCTCGCTGCAAGTCTAAATGCAGCAGGCACACGAGTTGTTTCCTGCTTCAATTACACGGGTACACCCTATGTGGGGCGTGAGGTCTTACCAGAGGTGGTATACGCTTATGGGTTAAAGGAAGCTATAGAAAAAGGGTATCTTAAAAAAGTGACCTTGCATGGCTATGCGAACACCCGGACTGACGAATTTGTTGATATTACTATTGAGAGTTTTTTAAAGGAAGTTGCGGATCTACATCCGGAAGGACTATTGCCCAAGTTAGCCTTTTTTGCGACCACTATTGATGAGTTGACTGGTGAATTGCGGCCAGCCGTCGAGAGAGCCCTACTAAAGCGCGGCATTCCCACATCTCGCATTCTTGTAAATGTGGGCGATGATAAGTTGACTACCAATGACGACATACGTGAATTTAACCGCCTTGATACAGAGAGTTCTGAAAAACAATTTATCTTGTTGGTTAATAAAGGTCGCGAGGGTTGGAATTGTCGATCACTCTTTGGTGTAGGTCTTTTCCGTGAACCTAAGTCAAGGATATTTGT
>CAIYZI010000731.1 GCA_903930665.1 uncultured beta proteobacterium | reverse complement strand
CCTTACAACAAGATTTCCTCAAATGTAAAACGGGCTATTTTGGTAAGTGAGGACGATATCTTTTTTCAACACAATGGAGTTCGTGTTGAGGATATGCAAAAAGCTTGGGAAAAGAATCAGCAAAAATCCCATAAACAAAAAACTGCTTTACGTGGTGGCTCTACGATTACCCAGCAGTTAGCAAAAAACCTATTTCTTTCCTCAGAGCAAAACTATTTGCGTAAAGGTCAGGAGTTAGTCATTACAGGTTTACTGGAATTAATCCTCTCAAAGCAGCGTATTTTTGAGATTTATCTCAATTCTGTGGAATGGGGGGAGGGTGTTTTTGGTGTGGGTGCGGCCTCCCAACACTATTTTGGAATAACTCCAGCCAATTTAGATCGAGAACAAGCAGCTCAACTGGCTTCAGCTTTGCCGGCGCCAAAATGCTTTGACAAGGCGAAGTACTGTCGCAAAGCCAATATTAACTTCCCTAATCGTCAAGATTTCATCTTGGAATATATGGACCATATCGCACTGACCCCACTTCCAAAAGCCGGACCCCACTAAATTTAGGATTGCTGAGCAGCTGCCACCCTTAAGGCATCGCGCGTATTTTGAGCGATTTTTCTAGCCGCATCTGCGAAGTCGTTTCCTGAGCTTGCGTACAAAATTGCCCTTGATGAATTAACCATCATGCCAGTTCCTGGTTTATTAGGAATACTGCCCGCACTCACTGTGGCTTGAATGTCTCCACCTTGTGCGCCAACGCCAGGAATCAATAAAGGCATATCGCCAACAATCGTGCGTACTTTGGCAATTTCTTCTGGGAAGGTAGCGCCTACAACAAGGCTAATTTGGCCTGAGGCATTCCAGTGTTCTGCAGCGAGTTTTGCCACATGGAGATAAAGCGGCTCGCCATTAGGGGTGATATTTAAAAACTGTAAATCAGAGCCCCCGGGATTGGAGGTGCGACATAAAACAATCACCCCTTTACCAGGGTGGCGTAAATAGGGCTCAATAGAGTCAAAACCCATATAGGGATTCACTGTTACAGCATCTGCCCCGTAGCGATCAAATGCCTCAAGAGCATAGTGCTCGGCAGTACTGCCGATATCACCCCGTTTCGAGTCCAGAATGACTGGAATGTGCGGATAGGTATTTTTTAGGTATTTGATGAGCTTCTCAAGCTGGGTCTCAGCCCCTTGGGAGGCAAAGTAGGCAAACTGAGGTTTAAAGGAGCAAACAAGATCTGCAGTCGCATCGGCGATTTCTCGGCAGAACTCATACATTCCCTCTGACTTTCCTTGTAAGGCCAACGGTAGGCGCTTAGGGTCTGGGTCAAAACCAACACACAACATGCTGCCTTGGGAAGCCCATGCGGACTGGAGTTGCTGGGTAAAGGAATTTGAGGTGGAGTTCATTGGATTTGATTGATTTTTAGTGAAACTGTCATGGTCTATAGGATAAACTAGCGCACATTCCTTAGGAGTTCACCATGATCAACTTGTTCGTCCTGCAAAATGGCCGCCTCTCTCAAGAGCAAGTGGAAGATCGCAATGAATTGTTGCAATACGCAAATCCCATCTGGATTGACGTAGTCGACCCAGAAGAAGAGGAGCTCATTTGGATTAAAGAGGCTTTTGGGGTACTTCTGCCTGAGTTAGATGATTTAGGGGATTTAGAGGCTTCAGCGCGCTATTTTGAGGCTGATGATGGTCATCTCCATATTCGTACCGATTTCTTATTGGACGAAGAAGAAACCTCTCGCAATATTCGGGTAGCTTTCGTTTTAACCAAACAAGTACTTTTCTCGATTCATGATGAGGATTTACCAGTGTTCCGCTTGGTTCGTTTGCGCGCGCGTTTGCGTCCAGGATCCGTAAGCAATGCAAAAGATGTGTTGTTGGATCTTTACTCAACAGATGCGGAGTACTCTGCTGACGCCTTAGAAGAGGTTTATGAAAACCTTGAGCAAGCTGGCAAACAAGTTCTTTCAGATGACATTAATGATGCCGAAGCGGAGGTCGTTTTGGAGACCATTGCAAAAGAAGAGGATACGAATGGCCGTATTCGCCGTAACGTAATGGATACCCGTCGTGCCTTATCGTTCTTAATGCGCAGTAAATTACTCTCGGATGAGCAGCAAGAAGAAGCTCGCCAGATTCTGCGTGATATTGATTCTTTGGAAAACCATACTGCTTTCTTGTTCGATAAGATTAACTTCTTGATGGATGCTACTGTAGGTTTTATTAACCTCAATCAAAGTAAGATCATTAAGATCTTCTCGGTGGTATCGGTAGCCTTAATGCCACCAACTTTATTAGCCAGTATTTGGGGTATGAACTACCGAAATATTCCTGAGCTCGATTTAGCCTGGGGATACCCAATGGCTTTAGTTGCTATGCTAATATCAGCCATTATCCCTTTGTGGTATTTCCATCACAAAGGGTGGATGAAGTAATTAATAAATCCATTAATGTTTTATGGATTTATTAATCTCATTAGCTCTGACAGTGCATATGTGCAAGCACTATCCCTAATTTCCTGACGTGAGCCTGAGAAGTGTTTTGTTTGATAGATAGTGTTTTTTTCTATTGCCCAAGCAAAACATACGGTGCCAACTGGCTTCTCTGCTGTTCCACCAGTGGGGCCAGCAATACCAGTAACAGAGATTGCTACATTAACTCCTGCATTACGCTGCGCACCTTCTGCCATTGCCTTGGCGACTTGTTCGCTAACAGCGCCAAATGAGTCAATTGTTTCCGCTGGAACACCGAGACACTCTGATTTGGCTTGATTGCTATAAGTGATGTAGCCACGTTCAAACCAATCGCTCGATCCTGGAAGTTCAGTCAATGTCGCGCATACTAAACCTCCAGTGCAGGACTCGGCTAACGCTAAAGTCCAACCCTTGGCGATGAGTAGATTAGCGACGCCTTTGGCGAGGTTAAGAGAAGTTTTCATGCGGCTAATTTGATCGCTACTTTAACTGCAACGATGACAAGATAAGTGAGAAAGGCTGCCGCCAGATCATCAGCGATGATGCCAAATCCCCTCCAGAGGATCTGCAAAACACTTGAAGGAGCTAAATTGGTGTTGCCTTCAAGGTGTTTGAAGTGGTGATCAATTAATCCAATCGGTCCCGGCTTGAGGGCATCAAATAATCTAAAGACTCCAAAAGCTAAACATTGCATCCATATTGTCATGGGCATTGTGAGGGTTAGTAGCAACCAGAAGGCCACAATCTCATCCCAGACGATGCCGCCAAAATCTTGTTTGCCAAGCTCTTCACTAACATGTCCACAAATCCAGCAGCCCACAACAATACTGCCGGCAATAAGCCATAGCCAGTATTGCGTGGATAAGAAAAGATCCCCAATCAGAAAAGTAGCCCAAGCAAATAAGGTTCCAGCAGTACCTGGAGCTTTAGGGCTAAGGCCACTACCAAAGCCAAATGCAATCATCCTGGCGATTTTTGCGAACACCCATTTGACTGTTGGGGTAGTTACTACAGGGGTAATTGTAGGATGGGTGGTTTCAGTATTCATGCAAAGTGGTCAAAGGATTTTAGGAGTGTGGCAGTTTCTTGCTCATTTAAGAGATTGCCATCTGTAGCGATTAACTCAATGGATGACTCGGCATTCTTCATGGCTTGGATATGTCCAATTCTAGTGAGAGCTAAATTTAGCTTATGACCAATTTGGGCAATAGTTTCCCGTTGAGTGCTTGGGGCAGTAAAGCACAACTCATAGTCATCTCCTCCACAGGCGGCAAATTGATTTTGAATTTGTTCGCTTTGCTGAAGTAGATATGCTGATTTTGGAAGCTCCGCAAGAAATACTCTCCCGTCAACTTTGGATGCTTTCAGAATATGTTTTAGATCGCCAAGCAGGCCATCAGAAATATCTAGAGCGGCAGAGGCGATATCTCTTAACGCAATTCCCAGATGCACTCTTGGCGTGGGTTGATGCATGCGTGATTGAATAAGCTCTAAATCAGTTTTTTCAATGCCTATTTCATGACGCAGTGCAGCAAGAGTGAGCCGGGCATCTCCCACTGATCCTGATACCCAAATATCATCACCGATAGTCGCTCCGGATCTTCGAATAGATTTTCCTTTGGGAACGCTTCCGAAGGCAGTAATGCAAATATTGAGTGGGCCAGCAGTAGTATCTCCGCCAATTAGGGGGCAGGAATAAGTTTTTGCAATTGCAAATAATCCCTTGCTAAATGACTCTAGCCATTTTGAGTTGACCTCTGGCAAAGCAATCGCCAAAGTGAAGCCCAAAGGCTTTGCTCCCATGGCAGCAAGGTCGGAAAGGTTGACTGCTAGGGCTTTATGGCCCAGCCATTCAGGATTCGTATCTGCAAAAAAATGCTTTCCCGACACCAACATATCGCTAGTGATAGCGATTTCTTCATTGGGAAGGGTTTGTAAAAGTGCGCAGTCATCTCCAATTCCCAACGAGATTGGCAAATTCTCTTCAGAAAGCATGGCATCAGATTCGGCTTTAAAAAAATGCTGGATAAGATCGAATTCGCCGAGTGAGGGAGATTGAGAAAACATACCTCATTTTATGACTCTTAAGAAATACTTGGCAGAGAGGAATAGAATT
>CAIYZI010000730.1 GCA_903930665.1 uncultured beta proteobacterium | reverse complement strand
GTCGGCGTAGGTGTAGGCGTAGGTGTTGGCGTCGGAGTCGGAGTCGGCGTCGGAGTCGGCGTAGGCGTAGGTGTTGGCGTCGGAGTCGGAGTCGGTGTTGGCGTCGGCGTAGGCGTTGGCGTCGGCGTAGGCGTTGGCGTCGGTGCACCACCTTTATTTGATGAAGCAGCAACAGCAACTCCACCAACTCCAACCACACCAGCAATAGCTAAAGCAGCTGGAGCAACAACTAGAGAGCTAACGGCCGCTACTTCAGGAAGAGCAACCCCAACTTCAGAGATACTTACACCTGTGGCCACTACTGAAGAAGGTATTGATGCGGCACTACCGATAACTGGAGGGACACTGACCTCCAATGTCAAATCAATAGAAGCATTACCAGCAGGCAAGGGGGAATCAGACGGTGCGTTATCTAAATTTGATATCAAACTAAGGGGGGCTTGACTATCCCCGCCAGCGTCCACAGTAGCCTGCATTATCTGATCTTGAGCGCTAGAGGCAACCGGAGAAGTTTGCGTGCTGGGGGTGACAGACAACCCAGGATTCGACTGCTCATCAAGGTGACTCTGGCCGTTGTTTATCTCCACCCCTTCAATCAAATGGCGTTCATCTGCGCCCTGGTTTAAGTCACCATTATTTTTATTCTTGTTATTTTTCTTAAGATCACTCATTTTAAATTTCACCAGTTACTAAATTTGTTAAAGACTGTTTCAGACAGTAAGTTAGGAGGCTAAATCCATCAATTCAAAAAGCAAAGAAATTAACCGTCAGCGCAACCAAAGCGATCGCCCCTTTTAATTGAATTCTATAGGTAATTAGAATAATTCTCACCTCCAAATGCACTGTTTTAGGACAGTTAGATTTATAATGTTTTACCCGCAATGAGCATAACAATTGGAGATATAGCTCCATTAGAATACTAGGCATTAATCAATGGGGTTTTAAATAGCCTCTTTTGGAGCTCTAATGGATAACAGCGCAGTAAACGACGATTGGCGCCAGTGGATTGCTGAAAATCTTGCTCTAGGCATCTCCGTAGAAAACCTCACTGCTTCAATGGTAACTAATGGCATTCCTAGGGCAATTGCGCTAGCAGAGATTGGGGTCGCAACCCAAAACCCGTATTTTATTGGCGGTCAATTAGCAACGAACCGCATCCAAACGCGCTTGAAAAAATTATCGTGGTTCTTAGAAAACCAGCGCAATCTAAACCACCAAAGCGGCCTAGATCTGATGATCGACCGGCGCTCTAAGCTCACTACACAAGAGTTTTACAAGGAATATTACTTTGTTAACAAACCGGTGATTATTACGGGCATGCTTGAGGATTGGCAGGCCATAAGTAAGTGGACACTCACGTCTCTCAAAGAGCGCTTTGGCGATCGAATGGTGCAGGTTCAAAATGGGCGTGACCGCGATGCCGCCTATGAAATAGATCAAAATAACTACCGCTCACTGATGTCATTTTCCCAATACCTGAGCAAGATTGAAGCGGATGGGCTTACAAATGACTATTACATGACGGCCAATAATAATTCGAGCAATCGCCAGGCTCTAAAGGAGTTGTGGGCGGAAGTAGGCCGAATCCCCGAGTACCTAGACCCCCATTCGCCTGATGATGGTTTTCTGTGGATCGGGCCCGCTGGAACCCGCACCCCTTTTCACCATGACTTAACCAATAATTTTATGGCCCAAATCATGGGAAGCAAAAAAATAAACTTGATTGCGCCTTGCGAATCTGGCTATGTATACAACCACCTGCACTGCTACAGCGATGTAGGAGGTCCCGCGATTGATTATGAACGTTTTCCCATGATGGAGAACGTCACCATATCTGAATGCATCTTGGCAGCAGGGGAGATTCTATTTTTACCAGTAGGTTGGTGGCATTACGTAGAGGCCCTATCACCTTCAATTACGATGTCCTTTATTAACTTCCAGCACCCCAATAATGCCGCATCCTATTACTCAACTTACGGACCCATTTAAAAGGGTTTAACAGCTAACAACCACATTTAGTCGGCACTCGATCTTTGCCGAAACCATTTCGTAATTACATATTTCACCCCCGACTCTACTGGCAGGCCAGCATGAAGGGTATTGGGGTTAACTGTGCCATCGTGATTACAGCTATTCCAAACAACCGCCTGCCCCTGTTTCGGAGCAAACGAATGATTTAAAGCGGGAAAACGTGTACCCCCTCCCTTAGCTACGGTATTGAGATACACCATAAAAGTCCAAGTGCGATTACCAAGGTGCGCCGCATGATTTTGATATTCACCACTATTAGGCTCAAAGTAATCTGTATGATTTTTAAACTCTTGGCCAACTTCATACTTCTGTAATTGAGTGACCTCCCCATAGTCGCTCGCAATTCCAAGGGCATGGCAGATTTTTTCATCAATCTGACTCATGAAAGGGTTTTCAATCAAACCGAGATCAGCAGTATTGCTAGTGCGGTACGCGGCATCACCATTATTGATGGTGACAGTGGAAGGCCTCAAGCGAAGCTCTCCCAGTCGAATCACCGATTCACATTCCTGAGGACTTAAAAAATTATCGATCGTGTAGATTTGTAATTTTTTAGTATTAATTCTTGAAACAAGATACCCATTGTCTTCTTGGGTAAGAAATGGATTCATCATCTGATGAAATTGTGAATCTAGATCCAAAGCTTGGGACAGAGCGTCTCGTTTTAGCGGGACCCTTCCAAAAAGAGCTATCTCATTTGAAATGGATTCTTGAGAAAAGCCATTTTCCAAAAGAGTGTTTGCCAGGGTGGCCGGCTCGCAGTTTCTAGCTAAATTTTCATGAAGCCATTGAGCCCACTCAGGGAACGATTGCAGTATTTTTTGCGACATAATTATCAAGGAGAAGATATTGAACTAATCACGAGTGTATCTGCCACCAGCTTACTCCAATGCCCTAAGAAGGACAATTATGCACGCTCTACTAATACCTTGATCAACAAGAGCCCATTGAATCTTTTTTGATCTGAGACTGCGCGTGAAAAACTACCCCAAGGATCACCCAAGCCTTGGGGTATTAAAAGACAATTTGATTGTTAAAGAGCGGCGCTGCTTTTGCTAAAGCGTGCTAAAGAGTTGTAAAACAAGGTACTTAAAAAATTCTAAGTACTTGATTTTTATTGACTTTATCCCATTTCGTTTTCCTGATTTGGCACTGCTTGTGCCTGAGGGGTCCGATGGGCCGATTTTGAGGGCTCTTGCGTATTGGGCACCTGTATCTGGAGGTATTTTTGGGCAAACAAGCGCTGCTCTTGGCTGCTTTTTCGCATTTTAAAATAGGTATCTAAAAGGCCTTGGCAATAGCGCCGCTCTTTGAGAACGAGCTCATCAACCTGAGTAAGGCTTTGGGCCCCACGCGATTCTAAGAAAAACCAACTCGCCATCCAGTTACGCACTTGGGGTCTTAGTTCATCCCAATGAACCATATACCAAAAGTGATGAGCTAATAACTCAAGCTCTTGCTCAATCTTTTGGGGGCGCTGTTGCCAGGCTAGGTTCAGTGCACTAAAACTACTCATAAACAAAGGTGTAGTCTGATCATCCTTGACCCAATAATGCAGCTCTTCAAAGAGTTCGGGGTACTGGCGCCAAATCGATTCGTAATTAGCGATCCCTTTGACATTTTTGAGTAAGTGTTCATGTTGATTAAGGCATTTTTTAGGAATCGCCAAGTCCTTTTTAGCGATACGGTAATTGGGTGTGACTAAAAAATCAGGGGCGCACTCCTGACGCTTGCCCTCAATCCCTAAAAAGGCAGCCATCTGCTTGGGGGTGAGACTTTCCATGATCTCCTCGCGCTTATAGGCTGATCGCACCTCTAACCGCGTGCCTTTCCAAAGACTGTCCGCAATTTGCTGGGCGATGGTCAGCTCTAAACTGTTTTGAGGCTCTAAGCTGGCAATCACTTGCTTGCAATGCCTCTTATATTGGCGTTCATCCTCAAAGGGCAAGACGATGGTTTTGGCAAATAATCCCTGTTTTAGGGCGTTCATACTGGAGATTTTCTTGCCAGCGCTGCTTTTGGGGCCGGTTTGGCCCTGATATCCATTGGACATAGTGATGCCTTTCTGCGTCATGACGCATGAATTGATTAAATAAAATGCAATACAAATACAAAGCCACGACTGTCCGCGTGGTAATACCAGGGGGTCTAATATCGTTTTTTTAGGGAACGAAAACCCAAGAGAAAAAATACGCGGCACAAATGGCGCGTGAGCAAGCACTCTCAAGTCTGACTCGTTCCGCCGTCTGGGAACATTTTGGGGTAATACTAAGTACCAAATTCCGAGGCGATTCATTAGAGAACCCACCTGAGTAGAGCGCCGTCTGGCCCTACTGTAGTGAACTATTGTCCAGCCACTACTCTAGTCATACGCATGTCCGCTTATGACCCAAGCCCCAATTTTAATCACAAATGAAATAAATGCCAAGGTTAAGGGGAAATATTTTTTAGGGGGGGTAAAGGCACTCCAAAAACGAAAAGTCGATACCGCAGGTTTTTACATATTGCACATCATTTTGCATTGGAAAAAAGTCCCTCCACCCCTGCAATATCGATACAATTTAAGAAACGTTTATTGG
>CAIYZI010000729.1 GCA_903930665.1 uncultured beta proteobacterium | reverse complement strand
ATTAAGTCCGAGTTCAAAATTAACTGGCATGGTATTCATGGTGCAAATCATTGGGCTAGAGTGCTTCATCATGGAAAGAATATCGGCGCACTGAGGAAGGCCGACCCAATGGTGGTTGAGTTGTTTGGTTTTTTGCACGATAGCTGTAGGATGGATGACGGCAGAGATCCCAAGCATGGGGAGAGGGCTGCTGAGTTTGCCTATGGTATCCATGGTGATTATTTCCACTTAAAGCCTACGCAGTTGGATAAGCTTTGCTATGCCATGCGACATCATTCGGGTGGCAAGGTATCTGATGATGCAACCATTCAAACATGTTGGGATTCGGATAGGCTTGACCTTGGCAGGGTAGGCATCCATCCTTCGCCCAAATTTTTATCGTCAGAAGCATCTATCTTCATTGATTTAGCCTATGACTGGAGTAGGGGTAGGCATGAGTAATCGGGATGGTATTGGTTGCCTTGGAAGCATTCTTTCTTTGGTGCTATTGGCGGTTTTATGGCCATACATTATTGCGGCTATCGGAATCTATATTGCCTTTCTTATCTTGGTTGAGATTCTTGCTTGGATAGCAACAAATTGGATTATGGTCGGCGTTTGGTTGATGTTTTTCTTGGGTATATATTTAGTTCTCAAATATAAATTACCAAGCCGTGCTTTTGCTCGGATAGCATTCAAAAGAGAAAAAGCCTCCTTTAAGACTATTGATTGGCCTGCCGCACCTCAAAGAGCTCCTGAACATTCAACAAAAGATCCATCTGTATTTACACCCTCCACTAACCTATATTGCTACTGGTGCACAAAAAAGCTAGGGCTGCAATCCTGGGAGCGATCTGGCAAGTATTACTGCCAATCTTGTTATGAGGCTATTTGCAAAAAGAAATTGGATATTGAATGATGAACATTCTAGATGTGGTTCCAACTGCTACGACCATGGTTACTTTTACTTTTTCCCCAACAGAAAAACACTATATTTTCTTTGGGAATGATTATGTAGAGGTCCAACAAGAACTAAGGTTTGAGCATTCGTCAGTCAATATTGATTTGGCAAGCATGCAAAGTATCAAGGAGAGCCAGTTCTTGGTCAGATTTGTAAGAGACTACGAAGTGCTTGAAGATGATTCTCCTATTCTGGCTGAAAGGGTGGATGCAATGTTCGAAAACCCCTCTAAAAACAAAGTCATGAGTGATGCCAATGCTCGTAATTTTGAAATGAAGCTATTTCTTCAGGAGCAGCAGTTTAGTAAGATTTATGACCTTTACCTTGCAAAAATTACCCCAGGAATTTTTACTTGCGTTGTTAATTTAGACTTATATAGAGATAGCTTTAAGTATCTAGGCAAGACCCCCGACGGGGTTGAGAGTTATCTATTAAATGACATTCGCGACAAAGATAATTTCGGTGCTAGGTTCAAGATTGCCAGCTTCCTGTTTGGGGCTTATTAATGGATCAATTTAATCTACAGCGTTTTCTAGATGCGCAAGAGGAGCCAATGTTTGGTTGGGTGATTGAAGAGCTCACAGCCGGTAAGAAAAAAGGCCATTGGATGTGGTTTATCTTTCCTCAGGTATTGGGACTTGGCGAAAGCCATCATTCTCAGTTTTATGGGATTAAGTCTTTGGAAGAGGCTTCGGAGTATTGGGCCCATCCTATGCTCGGGAGGCGCCTGCGACAGTGTTTGGATTTGGT
>CAIYZI010000728.1 GCA_903930665.1 uncultured beta proteobacterium | reverse complement strand
TTCCCAAGCTGGGGGCGATTGGTGACTTTAATATCGAGCGCATCGTTCAACTCAAGCCCGACTTAGTTTTACTTGAAAAAGCATCCCCCTTGATTCCACGGTTAAAGTCATTAGGTATTCCGACATTAGGCTTTGACATCAAGTCCATGGAGGATGAGCATCGCGCCCTTCAAAAACTAGATTTAGTTTTTGACACCACCCAAGGCAATCGCGTCTGGGATCAAATCCAAGCGCAAATTGTGAGAGCCAACAAACAACTACCCACTTCACCTAAAAATATATCTGTTTATTTCGAAGTAAATCCAGCACCATTCGCCGCAGGAAGAAGTTCATTTATCGGTGAGCTTCTCAATCGCTTAGACCTCATGAATATCATTCCAGCTTCTCTTGGGCCCTTTCCAAAAATTAACCCAGAGTTTGTAGTTAAAGCCAGGCCACAAGTCATCCTGATTAGCGAAACCAATATCAGTCAAATTAAAAAACGTCCTGGCTGGTCAACTATTCCTGCAATCTCCCAAAATAAAATTTGTACCTTTACCCCCCAAGAAAATGACATCCTGGTTCGACCAGGACCTCGTATGGGAGAGGCTGCTTTGATTATTTCTGAGTGCATACAAAAGAAGATGTCATCATCTGAACAATGACCTCTAAACACTTTCTGCAAAAGCTCATCCTATTGCTAGCTATAAGCGCAATATTGCTAGCACTTGGATCCTTTTTAGGCAGTGCCGGCATCAGTTGGAATCTATCGGATGCTAGTCAAACGATCGTATTTGATATTCGCCTTCCTAGATCACTTGGTGCCTTTCTTGCTGGGGCATTATTGGGCCTAGCGGGAGGGATTGCGCAAAGCCTATTTCGCAATCCTCTGGCAGATCCATATTTATTGGGCAGTGCTTCAGGAGCACTCTTAGGCGTAGGCATCATGCTGTGTTTTACGCAAATCGGATCGCCATTATTAGAGACCGTTGGAATCAATGGCGGTGCGTTTATAGGTGCCTTGCTTGGAGTATTGGCAGCACTTCTTCTCGCTGGAGGATATCGAAGCTCTATCAGACTCCTGCTCTCTGGAGTTGTCATTAGCGTTATTCTGGGCGCGGCAAATTCATTGTTTACTTTTATACGTCCAGACCTTTACCAAAGCCTTCAATCCTTCATGTTGGGCAATACAACCCTGCTCACGTGGAATGCGGTTGAGCTAATGGCTATCACCCTAACGATTTGCCTCATCATTACCTTACTCATTAGCCCAGCTCTAGATGCACTTGCTCTTGGTGAAAATACAGCTCTTACTTTAGGACTACCCCTCGCACAATTAAGACTGACACTGATCGGCGTACTGGCTTTAGCAACTGGTTGTGCTGTAGCCCAAACTGGCTTAATTGCTTTTGTTGGCTTGGCTGCCCCTCATCTAGTTCGTAAACTTTCCGCAGGTCGTCAGCGCAGTCAATTGCTTTTCTCTGGCATTGCTGGCGGTATTTTGCTGCTTGGATCGGATTTATTGGCGCGCACACTTTTTGCCCCGATAGAAATTCCCGTGGGAATTGTGACGGCAGTATTGGGCGGTATCTATCTACTGACTCTACTTAAACGTAGCCAAATGGGAGCTCACTCATGAACACCCATGATCTGTCAGTCTACAGAGGACCATGTGCGATCCTCCAAGAACTCAATCTGCATATCCCTCAAAAACAATGGACAAGCATAGTCGGACCAAATGGTGCTGGTAAATCCTCGCTTTTGCAAGCCATGGTTGGCTTACTGCATTACACAGGCTCAATCAATTTAGACGGTGTTGACCTCAAATCTTTATCCAATAAAGATCGGGCCAAGACCATAGGGTGGTTAGAGCAGAATACTAATACCCATCAAGAATTTGAGGATTGTCTTACTGTCTACGACACGGTGATGTTAGGACGACTTCCCCATCAAACCTGGCTCCATTTACCCACCCAGGAAGATCACCTTAAGGTTGAGCAAGCATTAAAACAAACCCACTCATGGGGGTTGCGAGGACGTCTTTTGAATCAACTCTCTGGAGGGGAGCGTCAGCGAGTACTGATGGCTCGACTGCTCGCCGTAGACGCTGACATACTACTGATGGACGAGCCCTTGGCCAATTTAGACCCTCCACATCAAGCAGATTGGCTAAAGCAACAGAAAAATCTACTTGCTCAAGGCAAAACCCTGGTCACCGTTCTTCATGAAATTCACTTCGCCCTAAGGGCGGACCACATCATCATGCTCCATCATGGTGGCATGCATTTTCAGGGATCGAGCCAAGATCCTCGGACCCATCAAGCCCTTATAGAGCTGTTTGAAGGCCGTATTCGCCTGAAAAAAGCCGGAAATGACTGGGTAGCCCTACCAAACTAAGATTTTAAGCAGAGCCCCACCCCGAGAGCTTTTCCTACGGCTACAATGCCAATATGAATGAGAAAACCCCTCTCTCCTCCGATAGTCCTGCTAATGACCTGGATGATTTAAGTTTGTCCATTAAACGCGTGGGCAACAAAATTCAACTTGTCACCGAAACCGTGAAGAAGATCGTTCAAGATCGCGTGCAGTTGGAAGGAAAAATTGAGGATGCTCAAAAACGGATTCAACATATATTGAGTCGTTTGCCAGAGCAAAGTGACGGGCGTCAAATGAATTTACTTGGCGAAGCAGTTTCTCCAAGCAACCCAGAGGATGGCAATGAACCAACGACGCATTGAAGTTACTCTTGCTAGTCAAAAAATTACCTTGGCCACCAGCGCCGAGCATGAGCCCTTACTGCGCGCTGCCTGTACTTTGGTAGATGAGCAAATTAAATTAGCCATTAATGGCGGCAATCGCAGCATTGAACGCGCTAGCATGATGGCCGCACTGAAGATTGCAGGTGATCTCATTACCTTGCAAGCAACGAGTAAAGCTACAGAACTGCCCAGCGCAACTTCTGGCGTGAATACCCAAGAAGTTGCGCAACTCAAAGAAGAGATTCGCTCCCTAGAGGAACAAGTCGATACTTTGATGCAAACCCTTTCCCTGCCTGGTTCGCCAAGGCCAATAGTTCCTTGAACCGATGCGCAAGCATCAGGAACGATCTTTACCTTGCGGGCGTGAGCGTCTTGAACATTCATAGTGGCAGCTTCGCGCTGTTCCC
>CAIYZI010000727.1 GCA_903930665.1 uncultured beta proteobacterium | reverse complement strand
AGGGGCAGTGGTTAAAGCGAATTTAGTTGAAGGAATTTTTGCTTTAAATGAAATGCCTGCAGAACTGATTCGCCGGGCTCTAGTTAAATGACTTCGTCCCAGTCTGCCAATAGACTCGGAACCATTGCGGCGTTTTTTCGTCTGCTTGAGGAGAATGTTGGAATCTCTCTGGAAATAAGTAAGGAGTACCTCCTTTCCTCTCGCCTAGATTCACTTGCTAGGGATAAGGGTTTTTCGGGGTACTTGCCATTTTTGGAGAGTTTGCTTGTCAGTCCTGTTGACCATGATCATTGGCAAGCATTTGAGGCAATGACAACGATTGAAACCATGTTTTTTAGAGATCGGTTTCCATTTGAGATCTTGCGAGATAGCGTTATCCCAGAGATTCTTGAAAAGAAATTATCATCAAAAGAATTGAACATATGGTGTGCGGCAGCATCATCAGGTCAGGAGCCTTATAGCCTGGCAATCCTGCTAAAAGAATCTTTTCCTCATATTTTGGATTGGAAGATTAATTTTTTTGCCACAGATGTTTGCGATCAAGTTTTAGGTCGAGCTGAAAATGCAATCTATTCTGATATGGAAGTACGCCGTGGCTTAAGTGATGAGCAAATAGCTCGACACTTCACCAGCCTGCCTGACGGGTCTTATCAGCTTAATTCAGACATTAAGCGACTTATCAAGTTCTCAAAATTAAACCTCATTAAAGAATGGCTACCAATGCCAAAATTTGACTTGGTATTAATCAGAAATGCATTGATTTACTTTAATAAAGATATGAAAGATGTAGTGTTGAAAAGAATGAGCTTGCAATTATCCGACGATGGGTTTTTATTGCTTGGTGCATCAGAGTCTCTGCTTTTTAACCCTGACTATATCGCCAAGCAGTATGCAAATCTACGTTTCTATAAAAAAGGCATCCCATGGAACAACTAGGCCAGAGTCATGAACCTATTGAGGTCAAGGGAATCGACCCAGAAATACTAGAACAGACAAAACGAATGAGGGTGTTGGTTGTAGATGACAGTCGCACTTTAAGAAAGTTGTTAATTCGTGAGCTTAATCTGATCGGCATTACCAATATTGCTGAAGCAGCTGATGGTAATGAGGCTCTCAATCTTGTGAGGTCTGAATCTTTTGATTTAATGCTTCTAGATATGGAGATGCCCGAGCTTGATGGATTAGGGGTTCTTTCAATTATTAAATCTACTCCCCAATTGAGTTATCTACCTGTCATAGTTGTTTCGGGGGCTGAACAATTTGAAAAAACCGTGGAATGCATTCAAATTGGGGCGGAGGATTATTTGCCAAAGCCCTTTAACCCTATTTTACTAAGAGCTCGAGTTTTCTCATCCCTAGAAAAGAAACGCCTAAGAGATATTGATCGTGAGCGGATTGATGAGCTCCAACATGAAAAAGAGCTGTTGAGCATAGAGCAAATGAAGACTGAAAAGCTGATGCTCAATATTCTTCCAAAACCTGTGGCAGATAGACTTAAAAAGGGCGAAAAGAATATTGCAGGTAGTTACCCAGAAGTCACTATTTTGTTCAGTGATCTGGTGGGGTTCACTAAGATGTCATCAGAAAAATCTGCGACCGAGCTAGTAAGGTTATTAAATGATTTATTCACGCGCTTTGACAAGCGAGCCGAATTGCTAGGCTTGGAAAAAATTAAAACTATAGGTGATGCCTATATGGCTGTGGGCGGCCTCCCCATCCCTCGTCCGGATCATGCCCAAATTGTGGCGGATATGGCTTTGGGAATGTTTGAAGATTTACGTGAATTTAATGCCACCCAGGGAGCGGAGCTCCAAATGCGTATTGGATTGAATTCGGGGCCCGTTGTTGCTGGCGTTATTGGGTTCACAAAATTTTCGTACGATTTATGGGGTAATACTGTCAATACAGCCAGTAGAATGGAGTCAACCTCATTGCCCGGGCGAATCCAGATATCGCCATCAACCCAAGCCGCCCTTCATGATCATTTCATCCTCGAGGAGAGGGAGTCTATAGAGTGCAAGGGCCTTGGTCAGATCATGACCCATTTTATTGTTTCGCGAAACTAGGAATAACTACATGAAGTGATATCTTATGGCATAAGCCGGATAAGATATATTCAGGATCTATATATGACAAAAATTTTCAAAAATCCCTTCTCTGTTCAGAATAAAGTACAAAAACTACTCCGATACCTGGAAAGCTATTACCCCGGTCAATTTAGTAGTGAAGCACATTCACCAATGCCTAGCCTTTACAGTGGGCGCAAATTATTAAATCAGAACTATCACGATGTGGATCGTTTTACATCTGAAACGGGTGGTGTAGCAACGGTATTTATTAAGAGCGGTGCAGATTTTTATCGCATAAGCACATCGATAACCGATGATGCTGGAGTGCGTGCTGTCAATACCAAGCTTGATCGCTCACATCCAGCTTATGCCAAATTACTACTTGGTCAACCTTATATTGGTTATGCAGCGCTTTTCGGTAAGCAGTTCATGACCTCATATAAACCCATTTATGATGTGGATCACAAAATTATTGGCAGTTTATTTGTCGGTCTTAATGTCGATAAGAGTTGGGTTCCAAGCATTTGGGGCAGGGTAGCTACATCAGCCAGTATTTTGTTTTTTGCCATTTTTGCCCTTTATGAATCTATTTTTCATGAGCAGTTAGTTAGCAATGATGTATTAAATATTGCCATGATTGTGATTGGCGCCCCTTTAATTTGGTTGGTAGTGTATTTCTACGTAAAAAAGCTCCTAAAAAAACCTTTATTAAGCGCTCAAAATGCTGCTCAAAAAATCTCGATTGGCGATTTAACGGCTCAAGTATCAGTAGATCGCCGTGATGAGGTAGGAAAGCTTTTGCAGTCTATTAATGGTATTGGAGTTGGCTTAACTAAGGTAGTTGCTACCTTAGGTAGCGCAAGTACTTTGGCTGCTGCATCAGAAGAGTTATCGGCCGTAAGCACTCAGATGAAAGCCAATGCTGAATCTACATCCCAGCAGGCGGGTGACGCCGCTGGTAATGCCAAGCAGGTCAGCGACAACATGCAAACCCTTGCGACTGGTGTTGAGGAGCTCACTACCAGTATTCGGGAGATTTCCTCTAACACTTCAAAAGCTTCAAATATTGCGATTGAAGCCGCCAAGGAAACTCATAGTACTAATAACTTGATGCTAACCCTGCAATCCAGCAGTATTGAAATTGGAAGCGTCTTAACGGTTATTTCTTCAATTGCAGAAAGAACCAATTTATTGGCATTGAACGCCACCATTGAGGCTGCTCGAGCTGGTGAGCTAGGTAAGGGTTTTGCGGTAGTTGCTAATGAAGTTAAAGAGTTGGCAAGGCAAACCACGAATGCAACTGAAGAAATTAGACAAAAGATTAATGGTATTCAGTCTGATGTGAAGGTTGCAGTAAATTCCATTGAAAACATCACCAAGATCATTGATCAAGTCAATGATGTATCCAACATCATTGCAAGTTCCATTGAAGAGCAGGCTGTTGTAACTAACGAAATCAGTAAAACCATCTCACAATCTGCTGACAAAAGTAGGGAGATTGCAAAAAACATCACTGAAGTTTCAGGGGTTTCTGGCGCTACAACAATGGGGGCTCAACAAACCCACACCGCAGCTACAGAGTTGGCAACTATGGCAAGTGAGCTCCAGGCGCTTGTCAACCAATTCAAAATAAACGAGTAAAGCATCCTGCTAGGTTAAAGATGGGGGCGTAACAAGCCCCCAGTAATCCGAAAGTTAAACCCTGGTCAATATATGATCCATCACAAAATATTCGCCCTACCAAAACCTCTTTTGGTTCTTTTGTTGCTATCCAATATTTTCTTTGCTTGGTGGCTGAAGGATGTAATAGGGGGCTATACCGGGTGGTCTGTTGTGGATCTATCAAATGATCTAGAGGTCACTCTTCCAACCGTATTGGCAGTAGCGCAGTTTGCTCTATTTGCATTATCGATTGATATGTTGATGCGTTCTATTGTCACCTCAATCAATCAGAAATTAAAAGTCTTTCAAATACCTTCTATCACCGTTACAGCAATGACGATTGGTATTTATGCTGTTGTAGGATTAATTGGATTTATTCTTCTATACGATCACAGTTTATCCCATATTTTGGCTGCTGCGGGTGCCTTAGGTTTGGGTGTTGCCTATGCCGGACGCGAATGGATTGCTGACGTTACTGCTAGCATTCAAATTCAAACAGACCATTTGGCAAGTATTAATGACTACCTAGAGGTCTCTGGCGAGAAGGATGTATACAGGGTCGCTCAAATTGATCATCGGATGATCACGATCGAAGATAAATTTTCTTACTTAATCCGAATTCCTGCACGTCAGTTTTTGACTTGGCAATATATCAATATCAACAAGCAGCCAAAAAAACGTGGTGTAAAGCGTCGGTGCAGTTTTAGCTCAAGTACGGTCAATAGCAGCAATCGGGTCTTAGAAATGATGAATACCGCCATGCGGTATTTAATTTCTAAAGATGGCCGATTTTATGAAGGTTATAACTGTCTGATCCAAAAAGTTGAGGCCGGGGTCATTGAATATGTCATTACCTATGAGTGTGACCCAAGTCTTAGTCACGCATTATCT
>CAIYZI010000726.1 GCA_903930665.1 uncultured beta proteobacterium | reverse complement strand
CTTGCTACTTGCAATGGTTAGCTTTTAATCTTGGAGCCGGTCAAAGCCAGTCTATTGGAGCTTTTATTCTCCCTCTAACGAATTGGATCGTCATTCCCTTTCGTCGCATTATTCCTAGTGTTGGGCGATTTGATACCGCAAGCTTTTTGGCAGCCTATGTCATCACTTTAGTGAAGTCCATCGTACTAACTTTGCTGGTGGGGGCAGATATTTCTATTTTGCCGCACGTGGTTTTCGCATTCATTGACCTTCTCGATCTAGCACTCTCCGGCCTAGTTGGACTGGTCTTTGCTAGCGTGATTCTTTCTTGGGTTAGCGCGGGTTCTCAAATTCAGTATTTGGTATTTCTTTTGGTCGATCCATTGCTAAGACCGATTCGAAGAGTGATTCCGAACATGGGGGCCTTAGACTTATCGCCTTTGGTTCTATTACTCGGCCTGCAAATACTTCAGATCGTTTTAAACAACCTGAAATAAATCTGCCGTGAAGGCAGGTTTATAGCTTCCAGAAGACGGGGGCTAAACCCAATATTGCCAATAGCAACATAAAAATGCTGCTCTGCACTCTCGATTTTTCAGATGAGAGAAAGTATGCATAAATCCCCTTCATCAAATTATTGCTAGCAGCAGCAATCAGAATCGCATTTGCCGCGATACCCAAAGATCCAACGCTAGGCGCGCTCTGCGTCAAACTCATTACAAAGGGATCAATATCAGCAAGTCCCATGATGCCCGCCAATGTATATAAGCCTCTATCCCCAAAATACTCCACCGCATATTGCGTCGCTACCAACATAGCGACAAACAAAGACCCAAATAAAAATGCCGTGCTGAACTCCAGTGGGTTTTTGACTTCTGCGACATCTGCTAGAGGTACCTTAGCCTGATCATCGCCTCTTGACCATGCAAACCCAAACAGAATGGCTATGCAAGACAAGCCTAGAAAAGAAGGTCCTAACTGCTTCATTAAATCTTGATTGAATAATGCAAGCAAGATAGCTAAGCGTAGGTACATGATTCCCGAGGCCATAATAATTCCGCCGGTAAACAAGCGGGGTCGATCCTGGGTTTTGGATCTTCTGGCCAAGACTACGGTAGTTACAGTCGAAGAATAAATCCCACCCAAAATGGCAGCCCATAAGATGCCAGCGGTTTTTTTGCCTAACTTTTGCAACACATAACTTGCATAAGACACACCACTAACCGCTACGACTACTAACCAAATTTTTAATGGGTTAATTTGAAATTGCGTTAAAGGTTCATTTGGCAACAGAGGCAATATCACAGCTGATAACAACAGAAACTTTGTGAAAGCCAAAATATCATCTGACTCGATCTTCTTAGCCAAACCTTCCAAAAAGTTTTTAAGACTTAGCAAGAGCATGGTTGCTACCACCAAAGTCGTCGCAACCCATAGTAAATTATGTTGAACAAGACCACCAATTAAATAGGTGGTCAGAGCTGACATTTCAGAAGTTACGCCAGCATAGCCAGACTCTTTAAGCTTATGCCAATATGCTAGTAGTAAGAAAGAAGCCACCACCGCAAAACCTACTAAAAATGGAATGAGCACTGAGTCGGACAATACCGACATGGAGTAGCCAATCATCCCGATCAGCGGGTAGGTTCGAACGCCTCCAAATGCAAAGTGATCATCACTAGATTTGCGCTCTTCTCTTTCTAAGCCGATTAGAAAAGATAAGAAAAGCACAAATAAGATTTGTGATCCTTCTTTTGGCAGCCAACTAAAAAATTCCATTTAATCTCTTTTTGAAATATAGTAAAAGTACTACCTACTTGAGTGTACTGCGAGGAATGACAATGAGTCGAGAAACCAACCTAAGATCCCTCGTCAAGTGTCCTAGTCCTACCGGGGGCCTTCATAGGGGCCTTCTAGCCTTTGTGGCCGACCATCTGATAGATAAACTGTTGAAGTAGCAAATTTCCCCTGAGCTTTTGGCCAGATCGTTTAACTTAACAAGTTCCTAAAACTGGCAAGAAGACAATTACCATTATCTCGTCCGGTGAGGGTTGCTTGTCTTGGCACGTCGTCATCGTTGGCAGCGTTGTCCAAGGTGTTGAAGGTGAAGCAGTTGCCGTACTTTGG
>CAIYZI010000725.1 GCA_903930665.1 uncultured beta proteobacterium | reverse complement strand
GAGACCAATGGCGTTATCAATCTCGAGCAGGTGGATAAGGATATCGTTACTGAAGAACAAAAAGAGAGGGCTAAGCGTCACTAGTGGACGACGCGTAGGTAATGGCGCTGAAATGCGTCGTTGAAACCAGGAATGACCTTGTAATATTTGAATAGACCCTCAGTCTTCTTCATTAGTTCTTTGTCATCGATGAAGAGATAGGTGGAACCCCTGTATGTAAGGTAAGGGATTTCATATTTTTGTGCGATGAGACGTGCAAACATGGCCACTCCTTGAACCGTTAGGGGTGCAGGATTATATGGCTGCGCGATCGACGACTCAATATCATTTCAACAGAGCTTATCGAGGATTTAAAATAGGTTTGCTGCTTTCCGTTCTTCCCGGTGCCTTCTTACATACGCTTTCTTGCATCGTCTACAGACATTGATTCAGCCTAGTTATTCCAATATGGTGGTATAACTAGACTGACGGTTAGGGCAATATCTGTTACAATAATCCGTTTTTGCTTTACCACAAATCACCGCATGCCGAGTACGGGCCGAGCAAGGGCCGAACAGGAGCCGAACTGTGTGTGAAATATCTCAAATCGCATACACGAGTGGGGGCTCATGTACACGAAATGAGAATTTTCGTACGTTAAAATGGAATGTCACCATCCCGAAATTCAGTATGAAGAACATTGTCCGCTTCGGTCGGCGCGAATCCTGTGGCTCGCTGTACCGCTTCTTCGATGCTCATGCTGTGAGCTGATGGCTCCAGGAATTTGGTGATATCAAGCTTGTAGCCATATTCGTCTGTCTTGCCCTCAATCATGCATTTGCCACGACAACCAATAATCTTGCTTGTATCGAGCCCGGATTGTGCATAGAGCTCGGGACGCCCGATGGCCATGCAAAGACCATGGATACGGAAGCCCATCTTCCTGGTGATGTGCATGAGGATATCGGCTTTGTTAAACTCGGCGTCTTCAAGCTCAATGATGATTACAATCTTTGGATCGCCAGATTTAGTCGATAGAACTTGGCCTTCCTTATCATGGGTCAGCACTTTCTTGATTTCAAAGCTGGCCGAGCCTGGAATAAAGCGCTTAGTAGCCTCATCACGCTGCCGCTTCCTTTCTTCAGCATCCACACCAATCGAATTGGGTTCAACATACTCAAAGTGAAACATAGTCAATCCTTACTTTTTTGAAACGTACACGATTATTTTATCAGCCTGCTCTTGCGTCAGTTTATGAATGTCATAGATTCCACCGGTCAACCCCAGCTTCTCCATGCATTGCGCAAATGCTTGCGCCCTCTCGTCAGAATCAGACTGAAGGAGAGAAAGCTTCTTTTTATCTTCTTCGCAAATCATTGCCCCTGCTGGCTTTCTGCCAACAGGCACCTCACCATCATCATCTTCCTGCGCAATGCAGGCCAATGCAGCGAGCGCATAGCGGCGCAAATAAGTAATGGTCGCCCCAACGCCCTGAGCATCCATTTTACCCACCGGAGCGCTTGCTATTGACGATAACCATTGCCCCGACTTATGGATTAACATCGTCTCAACCGAAGCATGCCCCCTCGTGGTTTTGGGCTCGGGTGATACCTCAGAATAAGAAGGCATTTGAATGACGCTCAAGCCATGCTTATTAAAAACATCACGAATGGTATTTATCACTTCTGATAAATCCGCATATTTGGATTTGAAGAAAGGATTGGTGCTGGATTTATGCGCGTGCTCAAGTTCGCTCTGAGCCATCGCCAAAGCTGTAGCCAGCTCACCAATGCATTGGCTCTGCTTATGATATCTTTCGTCTTCCATCATGCCCCCAGTGGTTCGAATCTATAAAAATCGTAATGCTTAATGAAATTTTCTTTATCCACGTAGACAAATAAAAGCGCCACATCAGAATCCAAAGCGATCTCTTTAAATCCATCTTTAATTCTTTTGATGTCTTTTTGTGTAAAAATTGGCGTGATAAATAAGCCACGCATCAATCTGACAAATAAGTTCTGCTTTAAATATTTGGTGAGTGATACATTGGCATATCCTCTGGAAACCCCACCTTTTACCAGGTATGAAAAAAGCAAATAACCATCGCAATTTGAGTTCTTTAAGCTATTAAAGATGAGACCCTCGTCAGTCATTCAGTCACCTCCTTCGTTTTTTTCAAATATTATATTAGTAAGAGGCAATAATCAACGCTTGTTTTTAACCGCGGCGAAACATATAATAAACATGTTCATAAAACAGGAGAGGATAATGAGTATAAAAGATGTGCGGTTCACGCGATGGTTATTTATTTTGATGTTGCTTGGGATTGTGGGCTGCATATGTGTGATTGGGTCTTACGAGGTTCGTTGCTTGTTGTTTACGGGTGTTGTATTGGCTATGTCAGTGAATTGCATTGATGACTTGCTGGCAAAGCTTGATAAGAGCGGGGGAGTCGATAAATGGTAGAGGGGATGTTTGGCGCTATGGCTCAATTTTGGACACTGTTTGGTGCAGTTGGAGTTGGGTTGATATTGCTTTTTTTAACAGCAGGGGGTGAGTGAAAATGGAAGTAAATGAATCATTGCAGATCATTGCTGAAGAGCTTAAGAAATTAACAGCCGAATTGAAGCGCATTAACGACAACTGGGAGGATGGTGTTGAGCTTCGAGAGGAAGAGCGTATTGCTAGGATGATCCATTCTTCCCTTGAGGAGAATTCTCCTTTTTAAATTTTACGGATTTGCTATGTTGAAAGGTGGATATCTCATTCAATTGGGGGTTAGGGCATGGTTAAGTTCAGGAAGGACGTTGTTATTATTGCCGGTGTTACCTTGAGCACGGCCGCATTTATTGGCGGAGCTGTTATTGGCGCGTTGATTGTAGCGGGCGTGATGACCATGGGTCCGGTTACGCTGGGAGTTATGAGCGGTCTGGCATTTTTATCCCTGGTTGGTTTTAGTGTTTCCTTGATCCGCGCCTTTAAGGACGTGAAGCGAGGCATTAAAGAGCTCGAGACAACCAAAGAGGATAAGGACGATCCAAGCTACGCCAATTACAACATCAGAAGCGATGCCATGTTTTGGCAAGAATATCGTAAGCTTGGGACGCCCTCTAATGCACCCTTACTGTCCGCAAAGGATAATATTGACGATCCAGTATGGGAAGTCAAAAATCTAAAGCTGTCCGCCCCCTCAACTGAAAAGAAGAAGGAAGAGGTCAAGCACATTAAGTTTGATGAGAAGACAACCAGGTTTGGCTATAAATAGGATTGGTGGGGCCCTAGCGTCAAGGGCCCCCAATAAGGATGTTACATGATTGATGAAGTGCCGCTACTGGATAAAATAAAAACACTGAAAGAAAGGGCAAGAAAGTTCTTATCTAGAACTATCACTCACCATGATTATAACCATGGTTTAGTGAATGGCGAATGGGCTATGTTAAATTTGATCGAAAAAGAAATCGAAAAGTTAAAATCTTCAGTTGTAAAAGATTCAGAAAAGTTTTAAATATTGAGAATTATTTGACGGGTTCTGAATAAGGACCCAGATGCAACCATCTTTTTTCGCCGGATGTTGCATCTGGTCACACGCAGTCTAGTGAACTTCAATGTTCACCAAACAAACGCACCGAGCAAAGTCTAACAACTGCGCCGGTGCATTGCAAGTGATTGTCGCAAACACAACTCACAAGGATGTAAAATGGCTCAAGTCGCATTCGCAACCCCTCTAGTTATAGACCACACAGAGTCTTCCGTTGAAATATTTAACAGGCTCCTAGATCAAAGGCGCCTAAAAGAAATTCTCGCGCTTATCCAGCTCGACAAAAGACTGAGCCCATCCTGTCGCGTGATATGGCATACCCTATTCGAGCTTTTAAGATTCAACGACACCAGGACAGGCGCCGTCTATTACAACCAGATACGCAACATAACCGGCTTTAGCGTCAGCACCATCAAGCGCAGCATCAAAAGACTCATCTCTCTCAAGTACCTTGACGCATCACATCACTTAGACATCAAAACCAGTAGATGGTCCTCGTATGTGTTTACAGTGCTTTTACCTGATCATATTTATAACCAAATGATTGACCTATCACCATCAGCCGAGGTCAAAATGAGCTCGTCTCTTATGATTAAAGATAAAGATAAAGATAAAGATTTAAGAGTTAAGAATTTAGATTACTACTCACCTACGGAGATATATCCCATGAAACCAGCTGAAGAACTTAAATTAAATTCTTCAAATGAAAATTTAACTGAGGAAAGTCAAAATCCATCCGAGATAAGCTTTGCGGAGCGGCTTAGCAGAGCGAAACGGATGAGCGCCCAGGAAATGCGTGAGAATTATAAGAAAATGCGCGCAGAGGGCGAACAAGAGGCGTTAGAGCGCATAAGGGTAGCCAGGGCTGAACAGAAGAAAAATATCATTGCTTCCATGCATGTTGAGACTGTTGAATTCGACAAGAATTACGTGTCTATCTCGATGACTGGATTCGAAAAACCTTTCAGGGTCGAAAATTTTGTACTTGAGAAAATCAAACATCTCCAGAAAACTTTAACGCATGAGCAGGTTCAAGATTTAATTTACGCGGTCAGTTCCCCAACTGGAGGAAAAACACAAATGCATCAGCTTAATTCGGCGTTGCTTTGTATGAGAGCTAATACTTGGAAGACGCCATATCAGCTAGTAAAAGCTAGGGAATCATTGAGAGTGAAACCGAAAAATTTACCCATCAATCAGCAGATTCAAGAAATGATCAAAAACGCGAAATTAATTAAAAATATACCGTTATAAAAACAGGAGCGCCAATATTACTAGTGGCTCTTATTGCTTCCATTTGCTACCATTTAGTCTCGAAAAGCGTTAACAGATTAGGAGAGATAATGGATAGAAACACCGCTGAAATGGTTCACATATTTTGGGACGCCCCGGTTGATGCTTATTTCGATCAAGTGATGATCGCTGCAGTCTTAGGGAAAGCAAAAAAAACCCTCGAATGTGACAGATGGAAAAAAAAGGGACTTCCTTATACGCGCATCGGTAGCCTTATCCGATACCAGAAAAAAGACGTACTATCTTTTATTGAAAGCCAAAAATCACCCCACCAAAAGGAAGGCAAGATGTCTGAAATTACCCAAATGCTCTCCGACGCTCACGCCCATCTCACCCAAATCTACATGCGAGACGGCAAAGTCGGACCCCATGACGCCTGGAACGAAGTCACAATGGGAGCCGCCATCAACGGTCTCGGTCATGCCATGGTCAAGTTCATGATTGAAGCGGTCCAGCGCAATGAGGACTGGGACGTGACCAGAAAGAGGATGTCGGTATTGATGCTAGATTTAGTTTATGGAACCAGAGGGGTCGATTAATTGTGAGGGCAATTACTCAGGATGAGATGAATGTTATTGCCGACGAAGTAAATGACCTGTTTTTTAATACCCAGGAAGATGAAGAGTGGGAAGAATATCGCAAAGTGCTTCTGAGCTTGGGGGCTGTCAGGGCATTTGAGCTTTTGGAGGCAAAGGGGTACAAGATAATTAAGATTTCCAGGTCTTTACATTAGGAGCGCATATGGATGTGAAATACACAGACCTCGTCGTCATCGTTGAGGCTGATGGTCAAAATTATAAGCTTGATGAGCCTTTCATCGTTCAAATGTCCGACGGGGAATCGTTTACCGTTCCAGCTGGTTTCGAAACTAATTTTGCTTCGAGCCCGCGTTTCATGTGGAGTATCTTCCCGCCAGAAGGCGTCTACACTCGCGCTGCAGCTGTGCATGATTTTCTCTATACGACTCATCCAGTGACGAGAGCTCAGGCTGACGCGATTCTTCTGGAGTTGATGCTGAATGAGGGAACGCCGATGTGGAAGGCATTTCCCGCGTATCTTGCGGTTAGATTGTTTGGAAGGTCGCACTGGTAAAATTAATAAAGTAGTGAGGTACTGAGCCAGTGAAGATTTATTTGGGAAATTAAGCATTAAAAGCACCCGCTGGCTTATGATTGTCACCGGGTTAGAGGACAAAAGCGGATGCGGAATGGATGGTACTTCGAGGCGCCTCTGATATCAACTAGGAGAGTTCTGCGCAAGGGATGCAACTTACAGAGGCGCCCGCTCAGTATAGCAAGTCTCGCTGTTGAATTTTAGTTTTTATGGTTATAATTGCCGCGATTTTTTTCACACCCAAGGCTTAACAATGCGCACCCTCCTAATTTCGTTTATAGCGTTTCTTTTGTCGGGTTGCTGCGTTCATATTACAGAGACCACAATAATCAACCTGAGCGAAGATAAGGCGGTTTTAGGTGAGGTTTTATACGAAGGGGTTTGATGGAATGATTCCGAGTGAATACGGCACAGATATTGCTGCAGATGTGAAAGAGATTAAGCGTCAAGCGTTTGCGATTAAGAAATCCATCCATTACACGATGCTGCATTTTTTGAGTCTCTCGAGGCATAAGACATTATTGCTTGAAGAAGTGCCTAATTTTTTTGGCTTACAAGAAGCTTTGATGCATTTATTGGTTGATGCTGAGGATTGGATCGATCAAATTGAGATGATGAAGGAGTGGAGCAACGCAAAAGAAATCGGAGTTGTCCCAGAGCTTAAGGCCAAGAGGGTTATTGATTTTCCGTAAATTTACAAAATAATTTCGAGATGAGGGTTTTTTTCTCGGGTGGCCGATTACGCTCATAGGCTTCAGCTTCTTCATCGCTTATAATTTTCCAATCATTCGAAGCTAAATTTGTCCCCCTCCAATCCCAATATGCATCATTTGCTTCACCGCATGAAACCCGAAATTCTTTTGTCCCATCAGGCTGATGGATTAAATACATATACCAAATATTTGGATGCCAGCTTTCGCATCTGACTTTTTTGCCTTCATCTAGGGCTTTAAATGCTTCCCAGGTTTTCATTTATTTTGGACCCCTCAATCAAAGATTCAATCCTCTCTTTCATTATCATCAGCACAGTACTCTTTGCGCTAGCTATGACTTCATTGTTTTCAGAGTATAAATATGAGAAATCGTCATCTATTAAATCTAAAAGGATTTGAGCGTCAATCATAACTTTTGGTTTTGGAAAGCTTGGACAGCAAATGAAAAAACAATTTTTATCATTGGTTGATAAGCTTACGATTAGATTCATGTCAACCCCTCTCCAGCCGCCTTTTTTAATGCACCAATAAGCAAAAACTGGCACATAAAATAATGTGTTAGCGTCGTAAGCAATTATCCAGCTTCCATCTCTAGGAGCTTCAGAAATCGGGCGCCATTCATTCATCATTTAATCCCCGGCTCATCAAAAAACCCAAAAAAATCGTCGTACTCAAACTCTTCCTCGTCCTCAT
>CAIYZI010000724.1 GCA_903930665.1 uncultured beta proteobacterium | reverse complement strand
CGTGAAGCGCTTTTTAGCGCTACTCTTGCTCTTCATCTTGGGCATAAAGCACCCCTTCTTCTGCATGTGCAACATAGGTGGTAACCGACGGTCACTCTTCCTGTACCTAGAAGCACTTCTTACAACCGGCGTCAAAGACGCCTCCCTACATAAACAACAAACTAAACCTTATGGGTCCGTCTGTTACTTAGCCTTACGAATGGGGGCCAGAACCATCACCATCTGGCGACCTTCCATTTTTGGAAACTGTTCAACTTGGCCATATTCAACTAAGTCCAACTTCAAACGCTCCAACATTCTGACTCCGATTTCTTGGTGGGCCATTTCACGACCCCGAAACCGCAGCGTAATCTTTGTCTTATCTCCATCTTCCAAAAAGCGGATTAGATTGCGTAGCTTTACACCATAGTCACCATCATCTGTGCCGGGACGGAATTTCACTTCCTTCACCTGAATCACTTTTTGCTTAAGCTTTGCTTCATGCAAACGTTTGGCTTCTTGGTATTTGAATTTGCCGAAGTCCATGATACGGACTACAGGTGGCACAGCCGTAGGAGCAATTTCAACCAAATCGGTCTCTTTCTCTTCTGCTAAAGCCAAGGCTTCACTCAACTTAACTACACCGATGGGCTCACCATCCATTCCAATCAGACGCACTTCAGGAGCAGTAATTTCCCGATTTATGCGCTGCAATTTTTCAGTAGCGATCTTCTAATTCCTTATAAAAAACAATAAACACCGTACCACCCCTAGCTAAGCTCGGGTCCGACCTTCTGGGATATATCCTTCTGGAGTCGGGCAACAAAATCATCAATAGACATGACGCCTAAGTCGATTCCGCCACGGGCACGAACGGCAACCGTATTACTTTCAGCCTCTTTATCACCAACAACTAGCAAATATGGCAGCTTTTGTAATGCGTGCTCGCGTATTTTATACGTAATTTTCTCATTTCGCAAATCAGACTCGACTCTAAACCCTTGTTTTTTCAGAGATTGCTGCACTTGTTGTGCATATGCGGCAGAATTATCTGAGATATTTAGGACTACAGCCTGAGTCGGAGCAAGCCAAACTGGCATGTTTCCAGCATGATTTTCGATCAAAATACCAATAAATCGCTCTAAAGACCCCACAATTGCTCTGTGGAGCATCACTGGAGTCTTGCGAGCATTGTCTTCAGTGACATATTGAGCGCCTAAACGCTCTGGCATTGAGAAATCCACCTGAATGGTGCCGCACTGCCAAGTACGCCCGATCGAGTCTTTGAGGTGGTATTCGATCTTCGGGCCATAAAAAGCACCCTCACCCGGCAATTCTTCCCAGCTTTGAGCAGATGCAGTCAGTGCTCCACGAAGCGCCTCTTCTGCTTTATCCCAAATCGCATCGTCACCAACACGCTTTGCAGGGCGAAGAGCCAACTTGACCGCAACTTCAGTAAAGCCAAAGTCTTTGTAAACATCCCGTACCGCTTTATCAAAAGCAGCAACTTCTGATTGAATTTGATCTTCTGTACAGAAAATATGTCCGTCATCTTGTGTAAAGCCGCGTACCCGCATCAAACCATGTAGCGCACCTGATGGTTCATTACGGTGACACTGCCCAAACTCACCGTAGCGAAGTGGCAATTCACGATAGCTATGCAATCCAGAATTAAAGATCTGAACGTGTCCAGGGCAATTCATGGGCTTCAAAGCATAAGCACGATTCTCCGACTCAGTCGTGAACATGTTTTCTTTGTAGTTATCCCAGTGACCAGATTTTTCCCATAGGCCGCGATCCAAAATCTGCGGCGCTTTAACCTCTTGGTAGCCTTCGCGCTGATACACACGACGCATGTATTGCTCAACTTCTTGCCAGATTGACCATCCCTTTGGATGCCAGAAAATGAGACCAGGCGCTTCTTCTTGAAAATGAAATAAATCGAGCAACTTTCCTAAGCGACGATGATCACGCTTTTCAGCCTCTTCAAGCATGTGTAAGTAAGCATCTTGATCTTCTTTTTTCAACCAAGCAGTACCGTAGATACGCTGCAACATTTCATTTTTGCTATCGCCACGCCAGTAGGCACCAGCAAGCTTCATCAGCTTAAAGACTTTTAACTTACCAGTAGAAGGCACGTGTGGTCCGCGGCATAAATCCGTGAACTTGCCCTCAGCATACAAAGAGACATCTTGATCTTGAGGAATACTGGAAATAATTTCCGCTTTGTAATGCTCGCCCTGATCTTTAAAAAACTTCACAGCCTCATCACGTGGCAATACGCTACGGACAACTGGCTCATCCTTCTTGGCGAGCTCAGCCATTTTCTTTTCAAGTGCCGCTAAATCATCAGGAGTAAATGGACGGTGATAAGAAAAATCATAATAGAAACCATTTTCGATCACTGGTCCGATGGTTACTTGCGCATCAGGGAATAGTTCTTTAACGGCATAGGCCAGTAGGTGGGCGGTCGAATGACGAATGATTTCTAGCGCTTCAGGACTCTTGTCGGTAATGATGGCCAGCTGAGAGTCTTGCTCAATCAAATGACTGACATCAACCATCTTGCCATCAACAATACCCCCCAATGCAGCCTTTGCTAAGCCACTCCCAATGCTTTGAGCAACATCGATTACGCGAACGGCAGTCTCAAACTCACGTTTTGATCCATCGGGCAGAGTAAGAT